>NZ_MCBT01000042.1:0-2162 GCF_001735525.1 Shewanella colwelliana | reverse complement strand
CGTGGCATAAAAACCTCCTTGTTCAATGCTAAATCAAAGCATAGTTAGAGGTTTGCTTCTGCGCAATTAATGATGGGTGTCTATGTTTTAGCCAAAAGTGTAAATTAAGCTCCCCGACCTAAACCAGCGTGAGCTCTCACGCCGCTATTTACTATATAAAGGTATCACTTCCTACAACTCTGGGCTTGTTCAACACTCGGGATAAGGACGCGGCTACGCGCGGCCTATCCTTATTTGTTATGTACACTCGTCTTTGCTGCTACCTGAAACTGCACGACCGATAGCACCTGAAATTACAGAAAGAATACCGTTAACCGTATCTTCATTATTTTTTTTATGCGATTGTCCATTATTTCGTTCTTTTTCTCGTCGATCATTTTCACTTTCATATGAACCAACGACAAAATCACAACTAATATTTTTACCATTAGTCGTAGAACAACCAGTAAGAAAAATTGCAGATATTAATATTATTTGTTTAACACCTATCAAAGCCACTCCTTGTGTACATAACGATCGTGGTTCACGAGCCGAAGGTCTCGTGAAACGGCTTGTTCTTTACTTTCGGAGAGAGGAGGTTATCGCTACTCAATCCGTGAGTTTATATTCCATGCCCTTGGGGCTTAATTAATGCCCCCTGCGGCGTGAGGGAAGCATCGCTGCTTTACTTGAAGTCAATTGCAGGTCTCTTAAAAGCTTCGCTTTACGAGCCTTAGCAAGTGCCTTCAAGCTATCATAAATTAGGCGTTTCTTCCATCGCGTTTGGCTCTATCTATTCCTTCGGCTAGACTTAAATATCACTTCTTTTTTGCTAAAAATCGTCTACCGCAGGTCAAGAACGCCCGCCTCAACTGCCGGAGGCTACTGGCGCCTTTTGTGCGGTTTTTTGCACAAAAGGTGACAGTGGCCGGAGGTCAGATTGCAGGCACTGGTTATGTGCTGATTACTCATTACGAGCCTGTATTTCAGTTAAGCAGCCTTCGCATATTGGCATTATTTGAGCGTTGCCTTCAGAGATATCATTCCATTCTGCTTGCTCTAATAAGACCTTATCACAATCACCACACCAAGCCTCTCTAAACGGGTATTCTGGATCCGGATCATCAGTGGCTTCATAAAAACCAAGACCCTCACCGTATTGTAAGTGCTTGCATATGAACGATGGTTTTTGCAATCCATGCCTAGCACATTCCATCTTACTATCTTTGTTTAATGGACTACCCATAATTCCTCATTGGCACATAACGCCTGCATTTGCGGCTTGGGTGAAATGGCGGCTTTTGTGCGTGTTTCTGCACAAAAGATGACAGTTTACCCAAGTCCGGCAAGATGCACTGGTTATGTTTATTTAAGTTCATTGAGCCACTTCTCTGGGTCGTTAGCAAACGCGTAGGCACTTGATGCTTTTGCTATACGTAATAACTCTAAGGTGTCTGCTGGTATTATTTTTTGCTGCGCGGGTATAAAAATTACACAAGATAGAGCTTTAGAAATAGATACCACGGTTTCAAGCAGAGGTAAAAACTTGGACCTCATATCTATCCGAACTTGAATATCTTCCAGAGCTTCGCCCTCATACCAGACCTGAACATCAGTTTCTTTTTCTTGACCAAAACTAACCAGATCTTCGTGCCACGATTTAGATAAGGAGAAGTGCTTGCCAATTATTTCTTGGGCGTTTCTGGCAATGATACCAACCCATGCACATGACGTATCATATGACTCTTCCTCGGAATAAAGTAGAGGAATTGGGTCATCATTTGACTCAACCCAAACCTTCGGGATCAGACAAACCTTAAATTGCCAAGCGGCCATTAAAATAGCTCCATTGCTACGAGAACATAACATTTTATTAGTGCGCATGCGCGTTTACCTCGTTGGACCAGTGAAAACGCGCACAGTTAACTATCTGTATGTAATGAACTTATCAGCATTTTGCTAAATATACCATCTGGAAAAACGCGCATGCGCGTTTTCCAAACCTATTATCTACTTGACAAATAGCATAAGTGATTAATTCTAATGCTATTTATTTAAATCAACATGAGAAAACGCGCACGAATACAGGATGGAAATCGTTCAAAATCCTGATGATTTGAATATGACTGTATAGTTATCCAGTTTTTGGTTGGGAAGTAATGAATTACATCTCGCTGGTGTAG
>NZ_MCBT01000041.1:147862-148160 GCF_001735525.1 Shewanella colwelliana | reverse complement strand
ACTATATAAAGGTATCACTTCCTACAAACCCGGGCTTGTTCAACACTCGGGATAAGGACGCGGCTACGCGCGGCCTATCCTTATTTGTTACGTTTTTGTTAATAAAGCTAATCTTTTCTTTGCTGATTCTTCAAGTAATACTTTCGATTTACCATTATCTTTTTCTGCGTTCACATAGATAACTTGACCATCGTTAGAGACCCAACTTTTACCCTCTTTTACCCTCTTTTACAAAAACATACTGAACTGTATTTGGGTTATCATCAGGTTTAAATGAGTCGGTGAGTTGCCCCATAAC
>NZ_MCBT01000041.1:145958-147852 GCF_001735525.1 Shewanella colwelliana | reverse complement strand
ATTGTCCGTACTAGAACAGGCAGACAGTAATAAAACACTAGAAATTAAAATAATACTTTTCAAAGTTGACTCCGTGAAACATAACGCCGCGCTAAGCGGCGAGTAATTGTTGGCTAAAATGTGGAGCGAAGCGGAACCGAGCCAGCAATTACGAATCCGCCTTTAGCGCCTTGTTATGCGTATTTTGCACATGAGATTGGCGCCATAAATACAACAAAACAGAAATTATGAATCCAACAAATATATATAAAAGGTTTTGTAATGTGTTGTATTGATCTTTGAGAGATGCAATTTGCCCATTCAATACCTTAAATTCTGCTTCTTGTTTCAATTGTACTCTTTCAAGTTTCACAGCTTTCTCTGGGGTTTGAAGCATTAAATCTTTTAGTTTAGTCAATTCAGTATCGGTAACGGCTAAACGCTCACTTAATTTTGACGCAACTAATTCTTTGCGTTGCTCATCCGACAGGTTTGTAAGAACAGTGAATTGCTTTTGAATTTCAGTTTGAGACGCTTTTAAATTAACATTTTCTAATTTAATAATAGCTATTTGGTCATTTTGCTCATGAATACGATCAGATAGCTTTTTATTGAGGATTAAAAGCTGGAATAGAGCCCAACCTATAAAGCCGATAATAAGAAACCCAAATACAGCTTTAGCTATTTCATCAATTATTGACATTTACACTCCATTTTTTAATACGCATAACGATCGTGGTTCACGAGCCGAAGGTCTCGTGAAACGGCTTGTTCTTTACTTTCGGAGAGAGGAGGTTATCGCTACTCAATCCGTGAGTTTATATTCCATGCCCTTGGGGCTTAATTAATGCCCCCTGCGGCGTGAGGGAAGCATCGCTGCTTTACTTGAAGTCAATTGCAGGTCTCTTTAAAAGCTTCGCTTTACGAGCCTTAGCAAGGGCCTTCAAGCTATCATAAATTAGGCGTTTCTTCCATCGCGTTTGGCTCTATCTAGTCCTTCGGCTAGACTTAAATATCACTTCTTTTTTGCTAAAAATCGTCTACCGCAGGTCAAGAACATTTTATTAGTGCGCATGCGCGTTTACCTCGTTGGACCAGTGAAAACGCGCACAGTTAACTATCTGTATGTAATGAACTTATCAGCATTTTGCTAAATATACCATCTGGAAAAACGCGCATGCGCGTTTTTCCAAACCTATTATCTACTTAACAAATAGTATAAGTGATTAATTCTAATGCCATTTATTAAAATCAACATGAGAAAACGCGCACGAATACAGGATAAAAATCGTTCAACATTCTTGTGATTTGAATATGACTGTATAGTTATCCAGTTTTTGGTTGGGGAGTAGTGAATTACATCTCGCTGGTGTCGCGATGAAAATTGCCATGCCAGAATGTCCGTTAGGTACTGTTCCACCGACAACGTGTTAACTCATTTTGGGGCAAAAGCACGTTAGCTTTTAATGCGTTATTAGTCCCAAATGAAGTTAAATCGAAGAGAGTCAATAACCCAGTGTAGATGCAGCTGCGGACGTTGATGGCAGGGATGCCATCGTCGAGCCTCCACGGATGGATTCACGGCGTGGAGCAGAAGTATCTGCACATGAGCCTGCCGCAGGCAATTAACTCCCATTGAAGGTATGGCCTTCAAACAACACTTAACAAATTAGATGCGGCCAAACGCAACTAAGGCTAATCCAAAAAATGCCAAACCTTCATTCCAAGGCCACCAAACTTTGGGGCAAAATCAAGTCAGTTTTTTATTCCCGCTTCCGACATCCGCCAAATCGAAGAGACGTTGAGATACCGAGTGTAGATACGCCGGTGAGCTTCCGAAACAGGGATGTTTCAGCAGAGCCTAAAGGGACTTATTCACGGCGTCTCACAGGCGTATCTGCACATCCCTCGCTGC
>NZ_MCBT01000041.1:0-145948 GCF_001735525.1 Shewanella colwelliana | reverse complement strand
TGACCTTCAGGCACACACCCCAATAACAATGAACCAAAAGAGAAAATGTAACCAGCCTTCATTCGAAGGCTAACAAGTTTTGGGGCAAAACCTTCTTAGATTTTAATTCTCAAGTCACACCAAATACCGTCAAATCGAAGAGAGAAAATAACCCAGTGTAAGCGCGGTTTTGGCCTTCGAAATCATGGCCAAAAATGTTCCCGACATTTTTCGGCATTCCCGACTTCCATGTAGGTCAGATGTTTTCGTTAAGCGGCCAAGGATGGCGCAAAGCGTCCCGAAGCAGTATCTGCACATAAGCCTGCTGCAAGCAATTAACTCCCATTGAAGGTACGACCTTCTCAAACACCCAACAAATAAGATGCAGCCAAACGCTACTGAAGTTAACTCCCAAAAATTTCGTCTTCATTTGAAGACAAAAAAGGCCTCCGAGGAGGCCTTTTTTGCTTAGAGTAAAGCTTACAGGCGAATGCCAGCTTTCTCTAAATCTTTTGCAGTGACGCTGCGAGGTAGCGGCACATAACCATCTTTTTCAACAATTTGCTGCCCCTGCTTTGATAGCACAAAGCGAAGGAACTCACGCTCTAGCGGTGCTAGGTCTTTGTTAGGGTGCTTGTTCACATAAACGTATAGGTAACGTGATAGTGGGTAGCTACCGTCTGCAGCGTTAGCCGCTGTTGCGTCGATGAACTTATCACCTTTCTTAGAGATAGCAACGGCTTTTACGCCAGCAGTCTTATAACCGATACCCGAATAACCAATAGCGTTAAGTGACTGCGATACAGACTGCACCACTGATGCAGAACCTGGTTGCTCGTTTACGTTGGCTTTGAAGTCGCCTTTACATAGGGCTTTCTTCTTGAAGTAGCCATAAGTACCCGATACTGAGTTACGACCGTATAGCTGCACATCTTTAGCAGACCAGCCGCCTTCTAGACCAACATCACCCCAACGTTGTACATCGCTACCGCCACACTTATGTGTTGCAGAGAAGATGCCATCGATCTGCTCGATGCTTAGGCCTTGGATTGGGTTGTCTTTGTGTACAAATACCGCTAGTGCATCAATCGCAACACGGATCGCAGTAGGCTGATAACCGTAATGTTTTTCAAAGGCTTCAACTTCGTTTGGCTTCATCTTGCGGCTCATTGGTCCAAACTGAGATGTCCCTTCAGTCAATGATGGTGGCGCTGTAGAAGAACCCGCTGCTTGAATTTGGATGTTCACGTTTGGATACATCTCTTTATATTCTTCAGCCCAAAGTGTCATCATGTTGGCTAAGGTATCTGAACCTACAGAAGAAAGGTTACCCGATACGCCACTGCTTTTTTCATAAGTTGGCAGTGATGGATCAAGTGCTGCCATCGCGGCTGCAGAAAATACACTAGCGGCTGTTAAACTCACCGCACCGACAAGCTGTTTAAGTTTCATTCTTTGCTCCAGTGTTAAGCTGATTTGCTTACTTGCTTCATTTAAGTTGCAGCCAGTATCAATCGCTACAGTGACAAGTCTATGACTGTGATGTGACACTTAGATGACAAAGGCCACGAAAACCGCTTTTTCGGCTAATTTTATTCGCTTATCACCGCAAACTGTCGTGTTTTTGCAATAAAAAAGCCGTCTACAATAGACGGCTCATAAAATTGAAGCCTTGCTTAAGCCGCTTTATGACTCATCAATTAAGTGCGGTGGGATGGTAAAGCTAAAACAACTGCCTTTGCCAAGCTGGCTAGTAATATTAAGCTCGCTTTGGTGATGACTTAAGGCATGTTTAGTAATTGCCAAGCCTAACCCTGTGCCGCCACTTTGGCGAGAGCGTGCACTGTCAACACGATAGAAACGCTCTGTCAGTCGACTTAAATGTTGCGGAGCAATCCCCTCACCCGTATCCGTCACACTAAACTGGGCTCCAAGGGGAACACGCTGCCAGCTAATGCTAATGGTGCCACCGGGCTCCGTATAACGAATTGCGTTTGACACCAAATTAGAACAGGCACTGCGCAGTTGCACCTCATTGCCATAGATATTTAAACCCGGCTCACAACTCACCTTAAGGGTATATTGACCTAAGGCTAGCGCATTGGCCTCCTCTTTAATGGTATCCATGATCAGGGTCATATTGACCTTTGCTTCAAGGTTGACCCCTGTGCCATCTTCAATACGCGATAGCACCAATAGCTGCTCAACCATGGAGCGCATCCGGTTGGTTTGTTGCTGCATCTGCTCCATGGCTTTAACGTTTGCAGACCCAGGCTCAGCCATTCCCTGCATCATCTCAAGGTAGCCTTGTAATACCGTTAGCGGCGTTTTGAGCTCATGAGAGACATTCGCGACAAACTCTTTACGCATCCCTTCGAGCTGGCGCACTCGGGTGATGTCACGGGCAATTAATAACAGTTGCCCCGATCCATACCCCATGATCCGAATCTCCAACACGCGGCCATCATTTTGCGCATCAGGTAGTTCAAAGGGCTCGTTGAAGTCGGCGTGTTTCAGGTAGCTTGAGAAATCGGGATCGCGAATAAGGTTGTCGATGCGTTGACCATTATCTTGCGGCCAAACCAGCCCCAGTAATAGTTGCGCCAGTTTATTACACCAAACAATATTATTATCGGAATCAAGCACAACGGCAGCATCAGGCAAGGCTTCGGCACCTTGTCTAAAACGCGCTAATAGATTGGCTAACTGAGACACTCGCTTACGATTTTTACCCTGTAGACGATAGATGCCATTGAACACTCCCTCCCAGCTGCCGCTGCCATTTGGCGGTGTCAGACGTTTATCGCGCCATAGCCAAAAGTTAAGTCGGGAGATCTGCTTATAGTGCCAAACCAGTAGGCCAATGCTACCAAGAAGCATCACAAACAGCACATGATTGACGATTAATCCAACAGCAAGACAGAGCAGTAGAAAGATCACCAAGCGTGTCAGTAGCCGGTACCCTGAATATGAATCAAACATAGCTTAACCATAGTGAGCAATTGGGCACAAGATAACGTAAATCGCTATCTGTGCCTACCAATTTGCTAAACCCGAGTTGAGAAGCGGTAACCTGCCCCACGGACAGTTTGAATGAGGCGATCGTGATTGGAAGGTTCAACCGCCTTACGTAAACGGCGAATATGAACATCAACGGTGCGGTCTTCAACGTAGACATTAGTGCCCCAAACGTTATCCAATAACTGTTCTCGGCTATACACCCGCTCTGGATGTGTCATGAAGAAGTGTAATAAGCGAAATTCTGTCGGGCCCATGTCGAGCACTTGCTCACCAACAGTCACTCGGTGACTGACTGGGTCAAGTACAAGTCCTTGCACATCAATAGGCTCCTCTAATGCCGTGGGCGCACTACGACGCATCACAGCTTTGATTCGTGCCACCAGCTCCTTAGGCGAGAATGGCTTAGTGATATAGTCATCGGCGCCAACCTCTAGCCCCTTAACCTTATCTTCCTCTTCGCCTCTGGCTGTCAACATGATGACAGGTATGTGACGGGTATACTCATTTTGGCGAAGCTTCTTCGCCAACTGAATGCCGCTCCCTCCAGGGAACATCCAATCGAGTAATACTAAATCTGGGTAAGGCTCGGACAACATATCCAATGCTGAGTCAAAATCCTCTGCTGTAGTTGTCGTGAATCCATGTTGTTCTAAAACAAAAGCTAACATCTCTCGGATGGCCAGCTCGTCTTCAACTATCAATATCCTAGCAGTCATATGCGATCTTCTATCAGTGAATTCCCACGCTTCTATTATTGGACTGTTTTATTACAAAAATATGAAAATACCCGCTCATACTGTCATAAAGTGGCACTTTTTGTCATAAAACTTACAAATAATAAAAAAGGAGGCCTAGGGCCTCCTTTTTTAATTCAAATACTTAACTTGTTTAGAACTTGTGTTCTAGACCTAAACCGAAGAATTTGTCATCGCTGTTATCACCTTCCATAGAGCGGTTAGTGTAGAACGCGAATAGCTTAGTTGGCTTACCTAGCTTGTAATCACCGCCCACCGACCATGTATCGCCCTTGTCTTCCATATCTTGGTACTGCGCTTTCAGCACAATTGCATCAATGGTGTAAGCTGCGCTGAACAGGTAACCCGTCTTGCTGTCTGCACCATCAACCACTTCACCAGTCTTTTTGTAGGTTTCTTCTTGCTGCTGATACATAGCGCCTAGCTTTAGTCCAGCCACTTTACCTTGAACCGTAGCACGAACCACTTCGTAACCTTTTACATCTGAATCATAAGCAATAGAGGCGTAGATAGGTGACTTTTTCAATTTTGCATCACCGTACATTGCCGCTAGGCTGAATCCATCTTGCGCATACTGTGAGCTTGCACCTTCAGCGGCATAAGTCACACCCATTTTGAAACCGCTAAAGTTAGGCGTGATATAAGTAGCCGTTTGCTCGATACGGTTTTCGCCTTTAAATAGGTTTTTTAAATCACCTGAAAGGTCATTGAATTGGTCAACTTTGCCTTGTGAGATTTTAAGCATGGTGTCGTTGCGACCAACGGAAAACGCACCAAAGTTACCTTTAAGGCCAACAAATTGGTTACGTGCCTTGAAGTTTTCTTTTACGTCATCACCAGTATCAACTTCATACTCAACAGTATAAAAAGCTTCTAATGCGCTGCTTAGTTCAAAAGCGCCCTTTACACCGAAACGTGAGGCATTACTTTGAATCGTCGTCGTTGCATCACCGTCAACATCGTTAGATTGTGCTGTTACGTTTAATTTTCCGTAAACAGTCAATGGATCTGCAGCCTGTGCAGACGCTAAAGTGGCAGTGGCTAGTGCAGAAGCAAGTAGAGTTTTACAAAAAACGTTCATCATTTAATCCTTTCGACGTTTATTCGTCTTGGTTATTGGTTTGGACGGCCGAAAGTTTGCAACTTTTTTGTTGCAGTTTTATTTCAGCATTTGATGAACCAAGTAAAAAGCACAACCAAAAAGAATCAGAGAAAGACGAAACCCAAGGCTATCAAGGGGTACAGCTGCATGATGAGAAATATTACAGTTTAATGAAATATGACAGTTGGGACTTTTTTGTTACAACACACACCTTAACCGATTGCGGTTTACCCGAGGTCGACAATGGCTTACACTGCGGCTTTATTTACTATTGAGCGCCTATCATGTGGTTTAAAAATCTTACTGTATATCGTTTTAATAAACCTTTCTCTGTCGACACTGAAGCGCTAGAGACGTCATTAGAAGACTTTACTTTTTCTCCCTGTTCTAGCCAAGACGTTAGCAAATTCGGCTTTTCGAAAGCACTTGGAAAACTAGGCCATACACTCGTACACAGTGCTGGTGACAGACACCTAATTTGTGCCACCAAAGAAGAAAAAATCCTACCTTCACAGGTTGTTAAAGAAGCTCTTGAAGAGAAAGTCGCTCAAATCGAAGCCGAAGAAGACCGTAAACTGGCTAAAAAAGAGAAAGACGCCTTAAAAGATGAGATAACCACTACGCTACTGCCACGTGCATTTTCTCGTCGCAGTCAGATTAGTGCACTGATCTTGCCTGAAATTGAGATGATTTTAGTCGACAGCTCAAGTGCCGCTAAAGCCGAAGAACTATTGGCCCTTTTACGTAAAGCTCTCGGTTCACTGCCGGTGATCCCAATGAGCTTCAAAACACCAATCGAAACTCAATTGACAGAATGGCTAAAAGACAATAGCACACCTGCTCCCTTCGAAATGCAAGATGAAGCAGAGCTAAAATCAGACTCAGATGAAGGCGGTATCGTTCGTTTTAAGCAGCAAGATCTTACTGAAAACGAAGTATTGGCTCACCTTGAAGTGGGTAAACAGGTGCATAAGCTGGCGCTTCACTTTGGACAGTCTATTGCCTTCTTGCTGCAATCAGATGCCAGCATTAAACGCCTCAAGTTTTCTGAAGAGTTTAGAGCCAGTAACGATGAGGTCGGCACAGAAGACCCACTTGCTAGACTCGATGCTGACTTTGCCTTGATGGGTAGCGAGCTTATCGCATTGATGAACGCTTTGGTTGAAGCCTTAGGTGGCTTGGAAGAAAGTTTATAATAGCCATTATTTGCTAAAAACCACCGCTAAGCGGTGGTTTTTTTTATGACATTTAAATAGCTGTCTCACATCCAGTTCGGTCTCTCACCATGGCTTAACAGGTAAAGCCTAAGTTAAGTTTATCTAACATTTTCAGCCATAATCCGCGTTCGCCATTACGGCTATCAGCTTTAATTAACGCATCTTGTGTATACCTCACGCCAAACCAGCGAAATGGCTCTGGTGCCCACGGCATGGGTTTCTTGGTGACAAAATGCATCTGCAAAATATCACTCGGCTGATAACCCAGTAGCTCAATTCCAATACGCGCGCCAAAACGCGAAGCACCGACACCGAGTCCTGTGTACCCCACCGCCCAGGCCAAACGGCCGTTATAGGTCACGCCTGGCACCATACAAAAACGGGTAGAGGTGGCAATGATACCGCTCCATCTATGGCTAAACTTAACCCCTTTGAGTTGCGGAAAAGTCTCAAAAAACTCTTTCGACAACTGCTCAAACAGCGCAGGCACATCCGCTTGGGTAGCGATATCGGTACCATTATTAAAATAGTAACGCACCGCCCCACCACCGCCCCAGGTAATACGGTTATCTTGGGTCATTCGATAATAGTGAAACATATTGGCATAGTTACTGATGGCGTGACGGCTTTTATGCCAACCAATGGCCTCTAGCTGCGCGTCATTAAGCGGCTCTGTCGCTAGCTGATAATCCCATACTGGGATCACTGAACGTCTGATCGCACCTATCGGGTTGTGAAAAGCATTGGTGGCCATCAGCACTTTGTCGCTGGTGATGTTGCCCCCAAGGCAGTGAGCTTGCATCTTGTCCTGCCCCAGAGGTTTGACCGACTCTAGTGGCGTGTTCTCAAAAATACGAACACCTAACTCAAGCAAGACTCGCTTTAACCCCCAACATAATCTGGCTGGGTCAACAATGCCAGACTGCCCCTCTTTGCGCCATAAACCAGCAAGGTAAGTCGGTGAATTTACTTGTGCTTGCATCTGCTGCTGATCGTAAAAAATCACCTCTTTGCCCGCGGCTTTCTCTTCGTCATACTCTTCACGTAAATGCTCAACGGATCCTGGGTTGGTCGCGACACAGGTATCGCCCACAGGCTCATAACGGGCATCGATATTGTAACGCTGCAATGTTTCCAATAGCTCGGCCATATTTTGATGGCCTAGTGCCTCTAGACGCTGCGCCTCACCAGGGAAATGATGTTCTGTATTGTTTTCTCCGTGGGCAAGGCTAGCATTGAGAAAGCCACCGTTTCGCCCTGAAGCGCCATCGGCTACAAAGGTTTTCTCAATTAAAATAATGTCGGCATCGGCTTTACGTTCTTTGGCCTGCAATGCAGCCCAAAGGCCGGTAAACCCGCCGCCAACAATGAGGAGTTCGCAATTAACGTCCTCCTTTAGTGCCGGCACGGTATCTGGACGAATGTCTTGATCATGCCACAATGAGCAATATTTAGAGTCTTTAAGCGCTTCAAGATGTTGCATAGTTTTCTCAATTATTATTTTATTTATGATGAATATAGGGCCTCAAATTCCTCAATGGCTACTCACTATTTGATGTACCACCCCCAAGGTTCGTCACTTTCATAACGAGTTATCTGTTTGGTTTCAAGGTAGTTATTAAGACCCCACTCTCCTAGTTCTCTGCCAATACCTGATTGTTTGTAGCCGCCCCATGGCGCTTCAACAAACGTTGGCTGTGAACAGTTAACCCAGACAATCCCGGCACGAAACGCGCGAGCAACGCGCTCACAGCGATCGAGATCGGCCGACATCACCGCCGCCGCCAAGCCAAAGCGGGAGTCGTTAGCCATACGTATTGCTTCACTTTCGCTGCTAAAAGGTTTTACACATACCACTGGGCCAAAAATCTCTTCAGTCCAGATCCAGCTATCTTCCGCCATCTCGGTAAGGACAGTCGGTTCTAAAAAGTAACCCGCTTCAAGTCCCAACGGCCTATTTCCGCCAGTCGCGATATGAGCACCATCGGCTACACCGCGGGCGATAGCGGCTTTGACTTTTTCATACTGCGCAGCATTGACCAGTGGCCCAAGCAAGACGTCATCTTTGTCGCCCGCACCGATAGCGATCTTCTTCGCTTCAGTAACCAAGCGTGCCAGTAAAGCCGGATAGATAGACTCGGCAACAAGCACCCGTGAAGTGGCCGAACACACCTGACCTTGATTCCAAAAAATACCAAACATGATCCACTCGACCGCTTTTTCAATATCGCAATCTTCAAACACCACCATGGGTGATTTTCCGCCTAATTCCAAACTGACGGTTTTGATATCTTTTGCGGCCATGGCCATAATTCTTGAGCCCGTGGGAACCGAGCCAGTAAATGCCAGCTTATCGATATGGGGATGCTCAACTAACGGTTGTCCCGCATCGGGACCGAGACCTGAAACAATATTAAGTACGCCAGCAGGAAGCTCTGCCTCTTCGGCAATTTCAGCGAGTGCTAACGCTGTTAGTGGTGTCACCTCTGAGGGTTTTAACACCATAGTACAACCCGCAGCTAATGCCGGCGCCACCTTCCAAGCGGCCATCAACATAGGGAAATTCCAGGGAATAATCGCGCCAGCCACACCAACAGGCTCCTTCACTGCTTTGGCGCTAAAGCCGGGTTCAGACAAAGCGATCGGTTTTTCCTGATTACTATCGAGTTGCTCGGCCAGCTCGGCATAGAAGGTAAATGTGCCAGCCGTATCTTCAATATCCCATTTGGCTTCAGGGAACGGCTTACCATTATCGAGCACCTCAAGCTGGGCTAGCTCATCGAGTCGACGGGTAATAATACTGGCTATTTTACGTAGATAGGTACCGCGCTCGGCACCACTCATTCGCGGCCATGGCCCCACATCAAAAGCCTGTCTGGCGGCACTGACCGCAGCATCTATATCAGTTTTGTTGCCAGCAGGAATGGTTGCAATGACCGCTTCAGTGGCCGGATTGATGACATCAAAAGTTTCGCTGCTTGAAGGCTCAAACCACTTTCCGCCAATATAATGTTTGTTATACATTCCCGCTCCTCTCATTATTTTTTAGTTCTTATTTGGGTCGTTATAGATAGCGGCTTAACTCACTACCTCACTCAATAGCTTAATCATTGCAATAACTATTTAGCGCTTGTCCATCTTAATGAATCATCAGCTTCAACCCTTAATCAGGCAATTGATGCAGGGGCGATGATGGTATAAAAAGCGCGAACAGTTTGAGTTACTCGCCACTGGCAGGTGACGCCTTGTGGAATGAAGAGCGCCTCCCCAGCAGTAAACGTATGTTCAACTTGCTCATCATCGACCAATACCAACACACCACTTTGCAGATAGAGAAACTCATTGGCACCAAAGGTTAACGGCGCAGACTCACACTGTTCACTCTCCCAAGTCCCCGAAAAGAAACGTGCTTGCGCATCACGGTAGCACTGCGCCACCTTTTGCGGGCCGCCATCAAGGCTAAAGTGCGGCAAAAAGGCGGTATCATTGCCAGTATTTTTTTCCGTTACAACTAAAGCGGGTTTGATAATACTTTCAACCACAGCTTGAGCCGGCATAGCCTCGTTGGGATGAGCCGAAATCACGTAAAACTTACGCACATACCCTGGTTGATGCCACTGGCAATCGTAGCCTTTAGGTATAACGAACGCTTCCCCTGCATGGATATGTTCGACCAGACCCGTATGGTTGTTTTTCACCTCAATGTCACCGTCAATGACCCACATAAACTCATCGCAATCGTAAGGGCCGCCCGCTTCTGTCACCGCAGTGCTATCCCATGTACCAATATAGAGGCCAAGTTGATCATTTTCGTAATAGCTATGAGTATGTTGCGTGGGCAAGTCACCGACAAACATCTCAGCAGACACCTCATCGGGAACCTCGCCAAACCCTGCTGGATTTGGGCTTAATCTTGTTATTTTATTGATAAACATATTACTAAAACCTTGTTACTCAAATCTTAAACGTGTCAAAGTCGCACCTTGACTATTTCGTGGCAGCCATAATGGTTACGTGATAAAAAGTTGATTAACGACCTAAAAAAACCCGGTAAAATTTAACGCTGTAGACAACTTGGTCGTCTAGCCATGGTTTAATCTAACTGATTAGTGGCTGTTGGGGAATGGCTTTTGTAAAATATATTGAGCAAATTGTTGTGAATATAAATCTACAGAGTCATATTAACCTAATCAGGTCAGCTCAGTGCCAGCAAGCTCTTGGTAAGAATGACAGCTCGTTTGCGTACATATCCACCCGTTGAGCAAAGTCGTGCTGCACTAACATAATGAACCACTGATGAGATCGTATCGGGCGACGTTAATCGCTCTAGGTTACGAGCTTGGTGTGGGGCCATCCCTTCACAACAAGCCAAAAGCTAAGAAAAATCAAAATCAAGCCGTCAGCTAGTTTCACTGTCGCTACCTTCTGTTATCATTGCCATAATAAAAGATTAGCTCTTGCACGATAACCCATCATCTCGAGTGGCCTGATCCTATAAACCGATAATAAGCCCCTCAAAAGGGTTGGTGATTAAATGACGATGCGACTTTTACTACTTGGCTATTTAATACTGCCACTTTTGTTTTCCCCCATAGCGTTTAGCGCCCAAAGTCAGTTAGTTGCGCAAGAAATAAAACTTCGAGAATCATCAGCGGAGTTTTATCAGGATCTCATTAACACCATCCCTTTTGAATTGACCTTTAATAATGAGGTTGAATTTTCCCGTCTCGCACAAGAGCAAGGTTTTACTGAAGACGACTTAAAAGAGCGACTCCAATGGCTTGCAAGGGTCTATCTCGAGCCTCGTGTTGGTGTTGACAACGCGATAAGCAAAGCAGCGCAGTTAATCGCGTCTTTGACCAATATTGCCAATACACCTTTCGATAAAAGTTACATATTGATGCTGAAAGCGCGCAAAGTCGGACGAGAGAAGCAGGATTATCAGCAGTCAATTGAACTCTACAATCAATCATTAAAACAGCTCAATGACGCCGAAGACATTGCAACCACGCTATTGCTACATACCATTCATTACCAGCTGGGTGACGTATACCGTATCACTTTGCATAAAAGTCAGGCGTTAGTGCACTTTAATCAATATCGTGAATTAGCGTATCAACTGCGAGAGGGCTACCTTATTGCGCAAGCCGAAGCCACTTTAGGGCTTTTCTTTAATCGCGATGAGCAGTACACCAAAGCACTACAGCATTATATCGAAGCCATACGTGTATCAGAGGGACTAGATAAACCTTTTTTACAATCGGTTTTAACCTTGCGACTTGCTAGGGTTTACCGTGATCTAGAGTCTTGGGATGAGTCACTGGAATATGCCCATAAAGCGGCGGATGGTTTTAAGGCCCTTAATAATGACAACTACTTGTCGAGCTGTATGACCGTCATCGCAATGGTTTATGCCAACCAAGGTAAGTGGAATCAGGCAATCGACTATTACCTCAATGCCCAACAGATAGATGTCAAACGTGGCAATTTGACCGCACAAGCGCTCAATTTTCACAACCTTGGCGAAGCTTATTTCAATAATGCAGAGCCAAAAACAGCACTAGACTTTCTAATCAAAGCCAACAGTCTGTTTTTACAGAAAAAAAGTAAGCATTACCTAGTATACAACGATATTCTTATCGCCCAAGTCGCCACTGAATTGGCCGATTGGTCAATGGTCAATGCCTATGGCGCTAAAGGATTTCTCCTTGCTAAAGAGCAAAACTTACTCAGTGAGATGATCGAAGCACTGCAATACCGTACCTTAGCACTGAAACATCTAGGTGAAATAGAAAAAGCCCTCGCCACACTTGATGAACTACTTATCTATAGTCGCGAATTAGCTGAACAGCCCAAAGATGACCAAGCATACAACCCAAGTTTATTAGCCGAGCAAAAACTCAAGCTGCAGCTTAATCAATTGCAAGGCGCTAAGTCAGATAGTGATGACAGCCTACAACAATTTAGGTTGCTATTTATCATCACCTTATTGTTGGCAACGCTTATCTCTTTGGTCTGTATCAATCAATGGCGGAGCAAGCGTTTCTTAGGCAAAAAATCACAAGTACTTGTTGCGGAGTCCTTGTTAGACCCAGTAACTAAATTACCCGGATACCGCGGATTTATCGACGATATCGGCGCAGCAACTCAATCACCCATGATCGCCATGATGTCACTAACGGGCGCACAAAACAGCGATCTGTTATTGGGGCAACAGCAAAACAACCAACAGATGCAACAACTCATCGATGCCTTGACTGACACTCTAGCCCAGAACGCTTATATTATCCGCCCAGGATTAATTGCGATGACCTTTTCTAAGCAACAAGATCACCAGCAAACCCTCGATACTATTCGTGTTATTGTCAACCAACTCGCGCCCCATGCCGATATTTCACTCCACCTTGGAATTATCAATCTACCACTGCTGAGTAATCTCGATGTAAAACTCTCATCTGAAGTTCACTTTGGGGTGCTACAAATGATGGTCGCCGGCGCTATCAGTCTGGGTCATAGCAACGATTATTATGTCACCATTACGCCACTTAATTTTGCACCTGCGGCAATTTTTTCAACTCCGCTATACTTACACCTTGAAAAGGCCATTAGCCGCGGATTAGTTAAAGTCGAGTGTAATGATAACAAGGCACTTATTCGTTGGCCGAAATGGCAAGGTGTTGAAGAGAGTTAACACACTATAGAGAAGAATTTACGCCAAGTCACATAGCCGATATTACTCATTTGCATAACACAATGAATGAGATACCATCAGGTTGAAGGCGCATGTTTACATAGCGGCATCTTTAAGTCTTAGCTGTTCGCCGCCAATTTTTATTTTATAGGGCTGTATTTTTCGCTCCACTACTTTTACAAGGTCTAGAATGAAGGACTCTATGGCAAGCGTTTCACAAGTTTCACTGCTTAAGCAGAAGCTACACTCAGCCAAAACGGCATTAGCTGAGGTAAGCGAGCAAAAAGAGCAAAATCAAAACTCTTTATTGCAATTCATTGGTCATCTAAGTCTCGCCTGTAAAGGACAGAGTATTGAGCTAGACAACAAACTAGCCAAGCTCAGACATAACCTTATTGGCCAAGATAGCTTTGAGCAATCGCTACCTGAACTAGTTGAAATTGAACACCTTTTAAAAAATCAGTATCACCATGTGATGGGGCAACTTGAAGAGGGTCGCGCCAGCCTATCAAAAGTCATTCGCCAACTGCAGCGCGTCAACTCAGTACCAGATAAAGTCAAAAAAGAGATCGCCTACTTTAAACAAGATCTCGGTAAGCCATTTCACACCTATTGGGATTACTTTCCCAAGGTGGAGCGACTAGTCAGCTTCTACGAAAGTATTTTGCAACAGCAACTTGAACAAGGTGACAAGCTCGAGGTGTTACCTAAACATCGTCAGCTGGCTCATGAACTTGCACAGATGATCTCTGAAATAGAGTTCCGCAAAGATCAACGCGACCAAGTGCTTGTGATCAAAGATTCTTTATCTGATGAGATTGAAGTTGAAACCCTGATCGATGCATATCAAACCATTTTGTCTTTGCTGTTAGAAAATATTGCGCTTGAGAAAAGTGCCTCACAAGAGTTTTTGTTTGCCCTCAACGATGCATTGTCGGCCGTCCGAGAAGTCGTCAGTGACTCCTATAACAGCAATCAACGCAGCTACCAGTTAAAAAAACAACTCAATAGAGAAATTAACTCTCGCGTCGATAACGTCGGCGACGCCATTATTGATATCGATGATATTAACCACTTGAAATCGCAAGTTACTGAACAATTGGCATCGATTCGTACCGCGTTAGGCCGTAAAGAGGCATTGGAGCAACGCGAACAGGCGATGCTGCGCAAGTCAATGGAGACCATGCGTGATGAGCTTAATGAGCTAAGTAAAGAGGCCAACGCCTACAAAGAGCGTTTGTTTGAACAGCAAAAAATCAACCTGCTTGATTCGCTAACTCAGCTGCCTAACCGGGCTGCACTGGAGGAGCGTATGGAGCAGGAATACCGAAATTATCAACGCCATAAACACCCTCTATGGGTTGCAGTGGCCGACATAGATCACTTCAAATCGATCAATGATAATTTCGGTCATAGTACCGGAGATAAAACCCTTCAAGTGATCTCGATGGCACTGAAGAACTCACTGCGTGAATCTGAATTTGTGGCACGATATGGCGGCGAAGAGTTTGTCTTGATTATCCCCGATGTCAATGCGTCAGATATTGAACATATGCTTAATCGCGTGAGAGAAAAAGTAAAAAATATACCATTTAAATTTAAAAATCAGAGAATTACAGTTACAGTATCTATAGGTGCTGCGCAAATTCTCGAAAATGAACAGATAAATGAAACCTTCGAGCGAGCCGATGCGGCACTCTATAAAGCTAAACATGAAAGCAGAGATAGAGTGATAATCGATAATTAAGGCAAGCCAGTCAGGTAGCGATATTAACTGATGGGCTGCCATTCAGATGAATCACTTCTCCTGCTAAGGAGTTGCCATGATCGTGAACATCAGTCCCAGAGGTAGCATGGATCAACTTTCACAATTGGAAGTTGATCGCCTCAAACAAAACGCCAGTAGTGAGCTCTACCAACTTTTCCGCAACTGTTCATTAGCCGTACTAGCCTCAGGCTTACAGAGTGATAATGCCCAAGGCTTATTTGAACAGTATAGTAATTTTAATATCAATGTATTGCGCCGTGAACGCGGCATAAAGATTGAACTGGTTAATCCACCAGAAGCCGCCTTTGTCGATGGACAAATCATTGCAGGGATCCAAGAGCACCTATTTGCAGTGCTCAGAGATATCGTTTACCTCAGTGACCGCTACGATAACCTCAAACATATTAATCTGACCAATTCTAACCATATTACTAATGTGGTATTTGATATTCTGCGCAACGCACAAGTGATCCCCCGTCAAGAGCCCAATGTCGTCGTATGTTGGGGGGGCCACAGCATTAATGAAGTTGAGTATCAATATACACGTGAGGTGGGTTATGAATTGGGATTACGCTCACTCAATATCTGCACCGGTTGTGGGCCTGGCGCAATGGAAGGCCCCATGAAAGGTGCCGCCATTGGCCATGCAAAGCAGCGGGTACGCAATGCTCGATATATAGGTCTAACTGAGCCAAGTATCATCGCCGCCGAGCCACCAAATCAAATAGTCAATGAGCTAGTTATTTTGCCAGATATCGAAAAACGTCTAGAGGCTTTTGTTCGCTTAGGCCACGGTATCATTATCTTTCCGGGCGGTGCGGGCACAGCGGAGGAACTTCTTTACTTGTTAGGCATTCTACTGAATAAAGAAAATGCCTCGACCCCTTTCCCATTGATTTTAACTGGGCCAAAGGAGAGTGCGGACTATTTCACCAAAATCGACCAGTTCATCGGTGCAACCTTAGGTGAAGAGGCGCAACGTAAATACCAAATCATCGTTGATGATCCTGTGCAGGTGGCACGAATAATGAGCCATGGCATGGATGAGATAAAACTGCATCGCAAAGATACCGGCGACTCATACCAATACAACTGGTCGCTTAAAGTCGAGCCTGAGTTTCAGCTTCCCTTTGATCCCAGTCATGAAATGATGACTAACTTAAACCTGTATTTTCAGCCAAATAAAGCGGAGTTGGCGGCCAACCTAAGACGCGCATTTTCTGGTATAGTCGCTGGCAATGTAAAAATGGAAACCATCAAAGAGATCACCCGTTTAGGACCATTTGAATTAAAAGGTGATGAAACCTTAATGAACATGATGGATGAGTTGTTAGCCGCTTTCGTCTCCCAGCAACGAATGAAATTGCCGGGCAGCGAGTATGTTCCTTGCTACAAAATCGTCAAATAGCAAAAAGTCATCAGGGCCTATTGATCTTTTACGGTTTTTGGATCCTAGCTTATTGGCACATGTTGTTAAGGAAGGGTTATACCCAGCGATGTCGGGAGGCATACAGCCCCCTTTACAAGCAGCGTCAAATTGAAAAACCAAGCAGCGCGGAGTAGCCGCTCGCTAGCCATAACCATAAGAGAACTGATTCGTAGCTATGAACACCTTGTTAATTATCGATGGACTTAATTTAGTTAGGCGTATACATGCCGCTCAGCCCAACGAAAATGATGTAAACGGTTTAGCGGAGCGCGTCGGTTCAGCATGCCGTAAGCTACTTAAACATCATCAACCCTCCCACGTTGCGATTGTGTGGGACGGCGATGCTATCTCTTGGCGAAAACAGCTCTTTGCCGACTATAAAAAAGGCCGTAAACCTATGCCTGATGCATTGGCAAAAGAGCTGCCTAACATCAAAGTCTATTTAGCAAGCCAAGGGGTAAACTCTATCGATGCACAATCTGAAGCGGATGATGTTATTGCAACCTTAGCCACCAAGATAAAGGATGCTCAGGGTAGAGCGATCATCGTTTCAACCGACAAAGGCTTTATCCCACTTTGTGGTCGCTCTATTAGCCAGTGGGATCACTTCAACCAAATAGAACTCAATGTGAAAGACAGAGAGCAAAAACTAGGGGTTGAACAAAGTCAGTTCATTGATTTTATGGCCTTGGCGGGAGATAGCGGTAATAAGATCCCAGGGGTGCCGGGTATTGGCCCCAAATCAGCGGCGGAACTGCTCAAAACCTTTAGAACCTTAGCCAATATCTACTCGTCTTTGGATAAAATAGGTACTAAACAAGCCAAAAAGCTCGAAGAGGGCAAACCCATGGCGCGCCTGAGCTACAAGTTAGTGCAATTGCAAACAGATATGCCACTCAATACTAATCTAGCCCAGTTCAGAACACAGCAATCTCAAGCGACGTAAACATAAAGTTACTTTTTCTTTTTTAACTAAAGGGCGCAAAGGGTATCTTCCCATTTTCATCTGTTTTATATTGTGAAGATTATGTTGCCACGTGACTATGTGTCATCAATTGTCAGAAGGACCGCTTAGAACAATGAAATCGAAAGTTCCCGTCATTATCGGCTCAATATTTGCCGCTTACTTAGCTTTTGTTGCAGTAGTGGTATTGGTATACGAACCAACGCCAGATGATATGGATTGGGAAGACAGACAAAGTTATAACAACGCCAAATTGACTGAACTCTCTCTGGGACAGCCTATCTCAGAGGTGGAACTCCTACTGGGGAAAGCAGACTTCTCTGAAGCAAAAGCCAGCAGCACTGAAACACTAAAAGTATTGTTTTACCGTACTCACCATAATAAATCTGATGGTGAAACCACACGCGATGAGTGCACCCCTTTGCTCTTTAAAGATGACAAGCTCGTCGCTTGGGGACAAGACACCTATCAGCAGTACCTCTCAGCAAACATAGGTGGTTAGGCCCTTATCATTAATGGCAGACACCACATGTCTGCCATTAAAGCCAACGCCGCACTCGCCTGATATAGTCACCATAGTCATCGGGAAACTTAGCCAATAAATACTCTTCCTCAGCCCTAATCGCAAACCAATACACCCCAAACAATGCAGGCAGAGTGCTTAGCAGTAGCCAAATAGAGCCGATATAAAAACCTAAACCTATAGGAAAACAGCAGAAGGCGAGATAGATAGGGTTACGGGAATAACGATAATAGCCATTGGTGATGATAAAGGTCGTCGGTTTCCAAGGCTCTATTGCCGTTTGCTGGCGTTTAAACAGTACCAACAACTGCAGCAACACCCAAAATCCCACTAATATCAGAGCTATTGATGCCACCTTGAGCCAAAGTGGCGAGACAAAATGCCATGGAAGATACCGGTCGACTGCCCAAGCTAATGCGATGCACAATATGAATATCAGCGGCGGTGGCACCCTGACCTTAGCCCCTTTGGTATCTTCATTCATCACTCACCTCCTTGATAAACAAAAGCCGAACGTTATCGCTCGGCTTTGAAAGTGTTAGGCAATATTACCGATAGTATTATCAGTAATCGCCTAAGCAAGATATCTCTTCGCTACTAATCTTCTTTCTTGTACTCAGTATAGGCTTCGCCTTGCGTTAGCCAACTTGGCGCAGGTTTACCTTTTAAATAGTGGTCAAAGTAGTCCATCATGCGCAAGCTATAATCGACCTTATTAGGGTATTTTTTAAGATGATGTGGTTCATCTTCATATTGTAAAAACACCACATCTTTACCCGCTCTGCGCATCGCTAGATATAGCTCTATCCCTTGCTCCCAAGGCACCGCGTCATCTTTATCACCAAACATAATCATCATTGGTGTCTGAATACGCTCAACATAAAAGATGGGCGAATTTTCAATATATTTTTGTGGCGCGCTAAACAGACTCTCGCCAATACGACTTTGCCCCGTTTCATATTGAAACTGTCGCGCAAGACCACTGCCATGGCGTATACCGCTATATGCACTGGTCATGTTAGATACCGGAGCTCCCGTTACCGCAGCCTTAAAGATATGGGTTTGAGTGACCGCAAAAGCAGTTTGATAGCCGCCCCACGAGTGCCCTTGAATACCCACCGCATCGGGATCGGCAATCCCCATATCGATAAGCTTTTGCACGCCAGAGGTTAGCGCTTGCACCGACGTTGCACCAGGGTAACCCACTTCAAAACGAATATCTGGGAGGAAAATGGCATAGCCATTATCCGCATACCAAGCAAAATTTGGACGATGGTTCAGTTTCATCTGCGGAAATGCATGTAGACGATCGCTCATAAAGCGGTAGAAATAAACCAGCACAGGATAACGTTCACCCGCTTTATAATTGGTTGGTTTAATCAGCACGCCATCGAGTGGTTTGCCATCGCCGTTTGTCCAATGAACCAACTCTGCATCGCCCCAATCTAAGCCACGTTTTTGCGCATCTAAATCAGTTTGGCGCAGGGCTTTTTGTGGTGCATCCAGCTTGGCACTGTAGAGGTCTGGATAAAGGTCATAGCGCTCTTTAGAAAAAAGGAACTTATCGCTCTCTTCTGCTCTAACTAACGACTTAAGCTTATAATCCCCTTCCATCAGCGTCTTAACGCCTGACACTCCGACTTGAGCCTGATAGAAACCATCCCCTTTGCTCTTTTCATTGTAGCCATGCAACAACAGGTTTTGGTCATTGCTCACCCAGGTCGCTTTGTCTTTGTGCTCAGCGAGGCCAGTCACTCGGAATTGGATCTGCTGTTTACGGCCCTGAGATGCGGTAATGCGGAACGCGTTAAATGAGTCGGTATTAAACTGCCAGATATCATATTTGTCATAGGCTAAGATAGCCGAACCATCTTCTAGCCATGGGCCAAACCCGTAACTAGGCGCTGTCGACGGATAATCATGATCTTCATCGGCAAAGGGCGTCTTAAAGTCCTTAGTCAGCTTAATACGCGTATCTTGAGCTATCTGGTAAAGATAGATATCTCCTTGCTGGTAGTAGGCGACAAAGCGTTCGTTGGGTGACAGGGTTGGCTTCTCACCACTAGGCTGTTGCACTAAAAATGGAATTTTTCGTCCAGTATTGATATCAATTAGGTAGTAGTCGCGGTAGAACCCCGCCCAAGTGATCATTTTCAAGTAGGGCACATCACTACTGGCTAGGACAAAACGTTGCTGTTGCTGCACCTCTACATCTGGCACTTCAAGGTCGGCCAACTGCACTACTTGGCGGCTGTTTAGGTGTAATACCGCTAAGTAAGTGCGCTTAAGCTCCTTGTTGTACTGTTTAATCTCATTGGGTTTAATCCGTGGATCATCGCCATGCCAGACACGTAACTGCCGCTGTCCAGTGATTACCGTTTCGTCAAACAGATCGGCTTGGCTGCTGACCTTAGGTAATGACAGTTGTTGGCTAACTTGCGGTACACGACCGAAAAATAACCGCTGACTATCATCAGAGAAATTGAGCTCAGTATAGCGATTAAGGGTCCAATCCTCTGACGCCTGTGTTTTATTTAATGTTTGTTTGCCCAAATCATAAAGCGCTAATCGGTACTCTCGGCCGTAAGGGGCATCAGCGACAGCACCATAGGTGTATGCTACATATTGACCATCTTCGCTAACAGATACGGCGCCTATCTGCTGATCGATATAACCTTGAATTACCGACGAGCTATTGTCTGCAAGCTTGTGTAACAGGATCTGGTGCGCCTTGGCACTCACATCATTTTTAGCCACAACGGCATAAGCACCACGCTTATCAAAATGGTAGGCAGTTACCTGTTCGAATGTTTCACTGCTGTTGTTCGCAAGAGAAATAATAACTAAGGTACGTCCCTTGTCATATTTATCGACGTTAGGCTCGTCACTCTCTGTCGCCTTGTCTTTGTCTTTACTTTTAGCCTCATCCGCTTCATACCAAATCGCTAAATGAGTGCCTGCTTGGTTGAATGCAAACGACTCCACCCTTTCATAACGCGTTTCATTGCCCGTTTGGGTATCGAGAAGCACCAAACCTGATTTGAACTTTTTACGCGCCTTGTCACTGGCCTTTTCATATTCAAATAGCGGCGTATCAAGCTTAAACGCGACAAAACGCCCATCGCGACTGATTTGTGGTTTACTCGCACCACTCACGCTAAATGATTTATCTGCATCCAGCTTTTTCACCAAACCATGACTGTCGCCCCTATCGGGCGCAACTTCAACGGCAAAGGTATTGCCAAGTGCTGAAATCACAGGCTTATCAAGTGATTCAAACTTCATTATTGCGTTAGGGGTAACATCTGCCGCCAACACAGAGGCTGAAAAGAGGCTGGCACAGAGTAATGTAAGGGATGCTGTAGTGGGTAATGACTTCAAGGTCTTCCTCGTTTTAATTATTTTATTAACCGATTCTGCGGGAGTTATTAGACTAAAGTAGACTTTTTTAACGCTTAAGGATCAATCATCGTCATTAGCCTCTATTAATGCAAGTTACCCTACACAAAAAAACGTGAGATTGCTCACTATTTCCTGTGAAATGTGCGTAAAAGAAGTTAAAATGTAGCAGACAACATTCTAAAAAATTCATAGTCATAAAACCGTGTCTTGCGACATGGTCAGACAATAGCAGTAACGACCAACCGTGGAAGGACTCTCCATGTCAAAAAGAACAATTACCGTGATCCCGGGTGATGGGATTGGACCTAGCATTATCGATTCAGCGATAAAAATCCTAGATAAAGCAGGATGCGATTTCGAATACGAGTTTGCCGATGCCGGTTTAACTGCGCTAGAGAAACAAGGTGAACTTCTACCACAGCGCACCTTAGATCTAATTGAAAAAAACAGCATTACCCTAAAAGGTCCATTAACCACACCTGTTGGTGAAGGTTTTACCTCTATCAACGTGACCTTACGTAAGAAGTTCAGCCTGTACGCCAATGTGCGCCCAGTGCTTTCTTTCGCCGGGACTCAAGCACGTTACGACAACATCGACATCATCACTGTACGTGAAAACACTGAAGGGATGTATTCAGGGTTAGGCCAAACTATCTCTGATGATGGCGCGACCGCTGAAGCTACCAGTATCATTACTCGCCAAGGTGCTGAGCAGATCACCACATTTGCCTACGAGCTAGCGCGTAAAGAGGGCCGTAAGAAGGTCACTATCGTACATAAAGCAAACATCATGAAATCGACGTCAGGTCTATTCCTGAAAGTCGCCCGTGAAGTTAGCCTACGTTACCCAGACATCACAACTGAAGAGATGATTGTCGATGCAACGTGCATGAAGTTAGTGATGAACCCAGAAAACTTCGATGTCATCGTGACAACTAACCTATTTGGCGACATTCTGTCAGATCTTTGTGCAGGTCTTGTCGGTGGTTTAGGTATGGCACCGGGTGCTAACATTGGTAAGAATGCCGCAATCTTCGAAGCCGTACATGGCAGCGCCCCTGATATTGCAGGTAAAAACCTTGCGAACCCAACTTCTGTGATTTTGGCATCAATTCAGATGCTGGAATACCTAGGTATGTCAGACAAGGCTGAAGCTATCCGTAGCGCAGTCTCAGCAGTTATTGCTGAAGGCGATCGCACCACTCGTGACCTAGGTGGTACTCATGGCACGACTGATTTCACTCAAGCAGTGATTGAACGTCTGTAATTATTCGCGCTATTTAGTATAAGTAGAGCGAGTAACAAAAAAGCCCCGCATAACCTGTTATGCGGGGCTTTTTTAACGTTAAGACAGACTAAAACCCAACACTTGGGCGCAACCACAGGTGTACAGTAACTTCGTCGCGATCATGATAAAGATGCTTACAGGAAAGCTGAAACTCCTCGATACCATTCTCTTTCAAAATGGTTCTCATGGTGTCCAAAATAGTCGATACCTCTTTATAGCGACTCTTCATCGGTAGCTTGAGGTTGAATATCGCCTCTTTAAACCAGCCATTGATTGCCCAAGCTTCGACAAGCTCTGCAACCCGTGAAGGCTTTTCAACCATGTCGCACACCAACCAATAAATATTCTTGCGTGGCGGTTCAAATCTAAAACCGTCAGCTTGGTAATGCTTAACTTGTCCCGTATCCATCAAGCCTTGATCCATAGGGCCATTATCAACTGCCGCAACAAACATACCACGACGAACCAATTGATAAGTCCAACCACCAGGACACGCTCCTAAATCCACTGAATTCATACCGCTGCGCAGGCGCTGCTCATGGGATTCTTTGGGAATAAAATGAATAAAGGCTTCATCTAGTTTTAAGGTTGAACGACTGGGTGCATCAGCTGCCATTTTGAGTCGCGGAATGCCCATATAGTAAGGCGAGCTATTATTACTTAGAGAATACCCAACATAAGCGGTACCCGAACCGACAAAACAGACATGGATAATTGGGCGCTTAGGGTTTTCTTTCTCTAATAAGCTACCGCTGCGTTTAAGGGCTTGACGCAGCGGCACTGTAAACTTGCGACAGAAATTAGAAAGCTCCTTGGCTTCATTAGTATCTGGGGTTTCAACCCTTAGCTCACCCGCTTTGCTCACCTTAGCGAGCGCCTCAACTATCGGGCTTACTCGGTCGTTTTCAGGTAATGATGTTAACAGCTCATTTGCCGCAAACATCTGACGTGTAAAGATTAGTGAGTCTAGTGCGAGCTTTTGATTTAAGATGTCGGCATCGCCAGCTTGAAAGCACTGAAAGATCACATAGCCATCATTTCGATTGGTCTTTACAAACCCGCCAATATCTAGCTCAGCCGCACGCTGTTGTATCTCAGCGGCGCACTCTTTCTCGTAGCCAGCGCGGCAATATAAAAATAGATTTATCATCAGAAATTCCTGAAAAAAATGGCGACCAATTAATTGGCCGCCATTCTACACTGTCTAACAGACTAATACGATATGGGGCTTAGTCATCAAGCTCGACAACACGATTACGCCACACTGCGACCGCAATAAATAACCACCCAAGCAGAAAACAGACACCACCGAGCGGGGTGATTGGGCCAATCCACTTGGTCCCTAACAACGCATATAAGTATAAAGACCCTGAAAACAAGATGATGCCGACTATAAATAGATAGCCCGCCCAATCAATCAACCTTGACTGTAGCCAGTGGCCACTGAAGGCAACGGCAATTAGGGCGAAAGTATGATAGAACTGATATTCGACCCCTAAATTAAATATTGCGATCATCTCTGGTGTCGCAATATGCTTTAACCCATGTGAACCAAAGGCCCCCAACGCTACTGCCATAAAACCACTTAACGCAGCCAATAAAAGAAACCCTTTACGCATCTAGCCCCCGAATGAATTTAACACTATATGATATCGCTTGGTTTAGATTAGCCGCTTGTGTTGTGCCTGACGACTTTCTTGGTACAAAACTATGATCGCCATCAGGTAGCCAAGCCAGTTTAACAAGACGTTGGTCTAACCAAGATTCAACCTCCCCTTTACCACCAAACTTATCTCGCTCACCCTGAATCACCAGCAAGGGGGCTTGGCACGCCTGTATTGGTTCGAGACGTGGCTCTCCACCTTTTGGCGGCACAAAGGGGTAACCTAAACAGATCACTCCATCAACAAGGGAATGCTCCGCGACGATAGCAGCCATGCGTCCCCCCATCGACTTACCCATTAACACAAGCCGTTTGGGTTTTAAGCGTTCACGTATTGCTGCAATATGGAGATTGAAATCGGTAACAAGTTTTGGTGCTCTATCTGGAGGACGCCGTTTCCCATCGAACGCATTGGCTCGCATATACGGAAAATTAAAGCGGGCAACCGCCATTCCTTCATGGGCAAGCCCTTGAGCCATATCAGTCATAAAAGGATGAAGCATATTCGCCCCAGCCCCATGAGCGAACACAATCAAGGTCTCACTCCCCAGCGCGCCATCTTGAGTCAGATCACCCTCAAGCAATATTTCACTGGGCAACAGCTGTTGCGTCTCGAAAGGCTCACGAAATAAAATTTTATCCACAGTCAAATTACCCATTACCCAGGAAGAAGCTCGCTACGCGACTCCTCCTCAAACATATCCAACATCCACTGACGAAACGCGGCAATCTTACCCACATCGGCGTGATTTTGCTGACAAACGAGATAGTAGGCATCCTTACTTACTAACACTTCAGGAAATGGGCACACTAATCGTCCAGCTTTGATATCTGGACGCGCGAGCACGCTGTACCCTAAGGCTACCCCTTGGCCATGCGCTGCTGCCTGTAGCACTAATGATGAATGACTAAAAATCGGTCCTTGGTTCACATTAATATCATTAATCCCACATTGTCTAAACCAAGCCTGCCAATCATGACGACTAGAATCATGTAACAGCGTATGATTTTTCAGATCTGCAGGCTTTTCTAACGGCTTAGGTCCATTAAGTAACATGGGCGAGCAAACGGGAATAAGTACTTCATTACGCAATTTATCTGCGCGCACTCCAGGCCAGTTACCCATGCCATAATAGATAGCGACATCGACATCGTCTGTGAGCGAGCTCACTTCATCATCAACCGCCTTAATTCGCACATCAATATCTGGATTGTTCTCGCTAAAATTTGCAAGGCGTGGAACTAGCCATTGAATCGCAAAACTGGGGGAAGTACAGACGGTAAGCGAACCAATGGCACTTCGGGCAAGTAAACGGTCTGTTGCATCGGCAAGTTGCACAAAAATATCTTTTATATCTAAAAAATACCCCTGGCCCTCTTCCGTTAGGAGTAATGAACGGTTTTTACGTCGAAACAATTTTAGCCCTAAAAACTCTTCTAATGCCTTAATCTGATGACTAACAGCAGCTTGCGTAACAAATAGCTCTTCTGCAGCACGAGTAAAGCTCAAATGCCTAGCGGCAGCCTCAAATGCCTTGACCGCATTAAGAGGAGGTAATCGTCTGGACATAGTGATCCTTATCTCATTTTTCGATTAGTTTTTCTAATCGTCATTGTTACATTTTATCGTTTGTAAAGGAAAGTGTTTTTGGTCAAAATTCGCCCCAACAAAATGATTAAAGTTAGACAGCCTCTACGACGTAATTGGGGAGTGTCTGACCCCCCAATATATGCCGCCCGGAGGCGACCACTATGATTAACTTTAAAACTGTTTTTGCCATCGCACTTCTCTCAGCTTCTACCGCTGCGACTGCCGATGAAATAGTTATCGATACAACTGACTTACATGCATCAATCAGCGCACAACTTGCTGAAGGCCTAGTACAGATGCAACAAGACCTTAATGAAGATCTTAACGCTGTATTAGTCGCTCAAGAAGATGAAGCAACCAAGGTGACGGTTCAACGCGCAGAATAAACTTATCTGCTTGCCCAACGCCTAGTTGTCTATAAGCCGCACTGATTTTGATGCGGCTTTTTTTGTGCCTCATTTTTGTTTCTCGCAGCAACGGTATTGCCCTTTATGCCCAGCAGGGTAAATCCAGTAACATAAACCAAAGCTTCGCAGTGGGGATAAACTTGTCATATCAACAAGTGGCGACCTAGTAGGCTCAAGCCTCTACAGCCTCATGCCTAGACCATGCCTAGACCTTAATTTCCACTAACCCCGATGCATCCCAATAAAGCATCCATATCCTGAAATAGGTGCTTAAGGACTAAAAACAAAAAAGCCGCCCAAAGGCGGCTTAATAAACACAGGTTTTGACTAAGGACGGTAAACTTTCACGTTGTGATAGCCCTGCTCTTGCAGATAAAGGGCCTGTAGCTTACTCATAACGCCTCTGTCACAATACAATAGGTATGTCTTAGCCTTATCGAGATCGGCGAACTGAGTCGCTAACTTAAAGAATGGGATGGTCTTAATCTCTATACCATCAATTGCCAGTGGGCTCTGTTCTTCCTCTTCAGGCGCACGAATATCGACGATAACCTCACCACCACTGACGACATCAACGGTTTCGGTTTCGGTTATTTTAGTATCCATACTGGTAGCTATTTCTCTAATATCAATCACTTCTGCCGCCTCGATAACACGATCGAGTAAGTCTTCTGAAAACTTTGTTTCTTCCGCTTCAATCTTAGACAACACGGCTTTAACCGTTGGTTTTTGTGAAATGACGCCGCAATATTCAGGGATAGATTTTGCAAAATCTTCAGTGCCAATCTTACGACTAATATTAATGATATCTTGCTTATCCATCACGATCAGCGGACGTAAAATCAAGGTGTCTGTACAACGGTCAATCACGTTTAGATTGGTCAACGTTTGGCTCGAAACCTGCCCCATTGCCTCGCCAGTTACCAAGGCTTGTATTCCCATTTTAGCCGCCACGCGAGATGCAGCCCGCATCATCATACGTTTAAGGATGACGCCCATTTGACCATTATCAATCTTCTCTAAGATCTCTGTCACAACGGGATCAAACGGCACTGAGACAAATTTAACCTTGTGAGACTCACCATATTTTTGCCATAGGTGATAAGCCACTTGCTTCACCCCAATCTCATGTTGATCGCCACCAAGATTAAAAAAGCAGTAATGGGTACGTGAGCCACGCTTAATAAACTGATAGCTAGATACACCTGAATCGAAACCACCAGAGATAAGTGATAACACATCCTCTTGGGTCGCCATTGGGAAGCCTCCCAAACCATCGATACGCTTCTCGACCAAATAGAGGTTTTCTCTATCTATCTCTAGGTTAACCGTCATATCAGGATTTTTTAATCGAACACCTGTAGCATCAGTAAACTGGTTTAAACCACCGCCCACATAACGCTCAACTTCAATAGAATTAAAATCGTGTTTACCACTGCGCTTCACCCGCACACAGAAGGTCTTACCCGCCAACTCATCTTTATACAGGGCTAAGGTTTGTTGATAGATATCATCCACAGACTCAAACGTGCTCTCTTTGACCTGCAGCACATGGGCAATACCAGGTATACAGGCTAAGCGTTCAGCATAAACCGCCACCATCTCAGGCTTACCAGCGGGAACCTTAACCATGATTTTATCCCATTGACGCTGTACGGTGGCCTCTTCATCGACCTTGCGCAGCACGTTACGGATATTGGTTTCAAGCATCTTGGTAAAACGCATTCTTACCGGTTTGCTTTTCATCATGATTTCAGGAAACAGTTTTACGATAAATTTCATGGGAGTTCCGAGGAGGTAAAATTTTAAACAGCAATTTAGCCATTATATCAAGTAAGCCGCATTAATGCCTATTAAGGCTGCTGAAAAGATAGATTAAATCGCAGCTAGACAAAAAATAAGCCCTAAAAGGGCTTATTGATTATTGAGATGGGTCACAACAGTGATTATTGCCCGACCAATATCTCATCAGACTCTTTTGCCTTGCCTTGCTCAATGGCGATTTCCACACGGCGATTACGCGCACGGCTGTTGGCAGAATCATTGCCAACTAACGGTGCCGAGTTAGCCATACCCACCACTTTCATTCGTTGCTGATCAAACCCCTTAACACGAATAAGCTCATGGGCGACGGCAACAGCACGCTTGCTAGACAGGTCCCAGTTAGAGCTATAGAGCTCATTGCTAATATTCATATCATCAGTATGGCCCGATACCGTTACTATACCCGGTACATCTTTAAGCAGTTCGCCGACACGGCGCACAACCGGTTTAAACCTAGGTTGCAAGAAGCCAGACCCCGATGCAAAAGCGCCCTTTTCACGAATGCGGATAATGATTTGCTGACCTAAGGACTCAATCTCAATGGCGCCATCGACGATCTCTTTATTGAGCTCTTGCGCCATTTTCTTCACCTGATCGTTAATCTGATCTTGCGCAGCCGCTTGAGCTTGCTGTGACTGTGATTGCGCTTCAGCCTCTGCTTGTTCTTGAGAAGTTGAGGACGCCTCACCACCACGCTGCTCACCACGTTGTTGCTGAACACCACCAGCACTGTCATCTTCACCGGCTTGCACTTCAATCGTCGGCTCAGTCATCTCATTGGTTTGCTGATTAATGATCTCAATAGGCGTTGGCTCAGGCTTGCCCGGTCTAAATTCAAGCGCAATCACTGAGGTACCTTTGGGAATATCTTTGACTTCAACTTTATTCTGCACACCAAAAGCATACTTCATTGAGCCAGCGATCTGTTTAAACTTCATCACGTCCATTTCAGAGAACGCCAAAAGCAATACGAAGAAACACATCAGCAGCGACATGAGATCGGCAAAGGTCGCCAACCACATTGGCGCTCCCGCAGGTGGACAATCGCACTTCTGCTTTTTAGGCATCTGGCTATTCCCCGTCCGTTGTATCTATTTGACGCTGCTTTTCAGAGAGATAATTTTTAAGGAACCCTTCAATGACACGTGGGTTTTGACCATCTTGAATTGCCAATACAGCATCCATAATCAAATTACGGTTGAGCATCTCTTCACCCATACGTAATGCCAGCTTATCGGCAATAGGAATGGCGATCATGTTAGCTATAATTGCCCCATACAAGGTGGTTAACAAGGCCACCGCCATCGCAGGGCCAATAGACTTGGGGTCATCCATGTTGGAGAGCATCGCCACCAAACCAATAAGCGTACCAATCATCCCCATTGCCGGGGCGACATCACCCAAGGCTTTAAATATACCGACACCCGTTTTATGACGCTCTTCGGTCAAGGCGATATCTTTTTCCAATGCTTCACGTACCACATCGCCATCGTGTCCATCCACCAACATATCGACCGCTTTTTGCATAAAACTATTGGTGATCTCAGCCTCTTCCAGGGCTAAGAAGCCACCTTTACGCGCCGCATCCGCCATGGTGACAGACTGCTCAATCAACTCTTCGGGTTTATCAATCTTAAACATAAACGCTTTAGCAGCAATTTTAACCGCACCTAAAAATTGCTTTAGGTTGTACTTCATCATCACCACAAACAGAGAACCGATCATTACGATGAGCACTGAGGGCACGTCGATAAAAATCGCGATACCACCACTACTGACCATAGCTCCAATAATAAAACCAAACGCGCCGATTAGGCCTATCAGGGTCGCTAAATCCACAACTGTTCCTCATGTTTAGTATTTGGCTGTTTCTAAAACCGAGCGGTTTCAATCAGCGCGGTCAATGTCTCTGCACCTAAAAAATTTTCCTAACAGCATGGAAAGGCGGAGGCACTTGTGCATTCTTTTGTCATAAAAGTCTCCCATCGGCACATTATTCATCTAACTGCCAGGTCCACTTTAGGATATAATATCAGGCAAAATTGAGTATTGTTCTAATTCAATTATCGGACAGCTTACACGCAAGTTTAGCTACAAATTCAATTTTTTATAAAAAAACCTCCTTAAAGCGTGCTATTGCACAAATATCCGACACCATGATTTGACCCTTAGGGTTCACTGATATACTTTGTGTGTCGCTAATTTCTTGGGAAAATTGTCGTGGCTAAAAAACCTGAAAACCTCTCATTTGAAGAGTCGCTATCTGAGCTAGAACGTATTGTTTCCGATCTCGAACAGGGAGATGTCTCGCTCGATGATGCGCTGAAGCAGTTTGAACGTGGTATTAATTTAGTCCGCAATAGTCAAAATAAGCTGGCAGCTGCCCAACAGAAAGTATCGATACTGACTCAAGAGCACGATCAACAAACCTTGACCCCCTATCTTGCCGAGGGCGAATAATTGCTAGCTGATGCGATAACACTCTACCAGCAGCGAGTTGATAAACTCCTGCGCCACTACATCTCATCTCAAGACGACACAGAGCCTAAATTGAAGGCTGCAATGCAACATGGAGCATTGATTGGTGGTAAGCGTATTAGACCATTTTTAGTCTACGCCGTCGGTGATATGCTCAATGTCCCCCTAGAGCGCTTAGATGCCTGCGCGGCCGCAATTGAGTGCATTCATGCCTACTCGCTGATTCACGACGATCTTCCTGCAATGGATGACGACGCTTTACGCCGCGGACAACCGACAGTGCATATTGCCTTTGATGAAGCCACAGCCATTCTTGCCGGTGACGCATTACAAACCTTGGCTTTTGAAATCATCAGCCAGCCAATGGCTCAACTGAGCCCTAAGCAACAACTGGCAATGGTAGCCGCATTAGCTAAAGCGTCGGGTTATCAAGGGATGTGCGGTGGCCAGTCAATGGATCTCAACGCTACTGACAAACAGATAGATTTAACGACGCTTAAACAGTTACATAGATTAAAAACCGGGGCACTGATCCGCTGCGCAGTGGCATTAGCTATAATTGCCGCAGACATCACAGATAATGAACAAGATCTCTTGTTAGAGTTCGCAGATGCTGTCGGTCTAGCTTTTCAAGTTCAAGATGACGTACTCGATATTATCGCCAGTACTGAAGAGCTTGGGAAACCCCAAGGCTCCGATTGCGAATCGAACAAAAGTACTTACCCGAAATTATTAGGTTTATCAGGGGCGCAGGCGACTGCAGAAAGTTTGATTAACGACGCCCTATCAGCGCTGGCTAAATTACCATACAATAGCCAGTTAATTGCCGAATTCGCCCGTTTTATCATTGAGCGAAGAGTATAATAAAGAGACAAAGAATCTCGCTATGAGTTTGGATATTACGAAATACCCTGTGCTAGCACAGGCCAATACACCCGATGAGCTTAGACAGCTGCCACAAGGTGTATTACCAAAACTTGCTGATGAACTTAGAAGTTACCTACTCAAATCTGTGGGTATTTCGAGCGGCCACTTTGCGTCTGGACTCGGTACAGTCGAATTAACCGTTGCACTTCATTACGTCTATAACACACCATTTGATCGCCTGATCTGGGATGTAGGGCACCAAGCCTATCCCCATAAAATCTTGACGGGTCGTCGCGACAGGATGCATACCATCAGGCAGAAGGGGGGAATACACCCTTTCCCTTGGCGTGAAGAGAGCGAATATGACACTTTCAGTGTCGGACATTCAGGTACGTCAGTTAGTGCTGCCTTAGCGATGGCTGTGGCCGCGGAAAAAGAGCAAGCGGGCCGCAAAGTTGTTGCCGTGATCGGTGATGGTGCCATGACTGGCGGCATGGTGTTTGAAGCCATGAACCATGCCGGCGATCTGCACAACGATATGTTAGTTGTCCTCAATGATAATGAGATGTCGATTTCTGAAAATGTTGGGGCGCTAAATAACCATTTAGCTCAACTGATGTCTGGACGTTTCTATACCACTATCCGTGAAAACAGCAAAAAAGTGCTAGAAGGAATGCCTGTCATCAAAGAGATGGCTAAGCGAACAGAAGAACACCTTAAAGGTATGGTTGTGCCGGGCACTATGTTTGAAGAGCTTGGCTTTAACTATATCGGCCCAATCGATGGCCATGATGTCGACGCGTTAGTTGAAACCATGCGAAACATGCGTAACCTTTCTGGACCGCAGATTCTGCACATCATGACCAAAAAGGGACGTGGCTATGAACCCGCAGAGAAAGATCCTATCGGATGGCATGCGGTGCCAAAATTTGACCCATCCACTTTTGAAAAACCTGCCGCTAAACCCGCAGACCCAACCTTCTCTCAGGTGTTTGGGCGCTGGCTTTGCGATATGGCTGACAAAGATGAAAAAGTCTTAGGGATCACTCCTGCTATGCGTGAAGGTTCTGGTATGGTTGAGTTTTCTCAACGTTTCCCTAGCCAGTACTTTGATGCCGCCATTGCCGAACAGCATGCGGTAACCTTAGCCGCAGGCTTCGCCTGTGAAGGATATAAGCCAGTTGTCGCCATCTATTCGACCTTCTTGCAACGTGGTTATGATCAACTGATCCATGATGTCGCCTTGCAAAAACTGCCCGTTATTTTCGCCATTGACCGTGGTGGCATCGTCGGTGCTGATGGTCCCACCCATCAAGGCGCGTTTGATTTGAGCTTTATGCGCACTGTGCCGAACATGGTAATTATGGCGCCTTCCGATGAAAACGAGTGTCGTCAGATGCTTTATACTGGCTACTGCTACAATGATGGTCCAACAGCGATTCGTTACCCCAGAGGGAGTGCGACTGGCGAACATCAAGTGGAGGCGATGACGGCGTTACCTATCGGTAAAGGCCTCATTAAACGCCAAGGCACTAAAGTCGCGATTCTTAACTTTGGTACCACATTGGCCGCCGCTTCTCATGCAGCAGAAGCCCTTGATGCGACCTTAGCCGATATGCGCTTTGTTAAACCACTTGATGCTGAGTTAGTTCAGCAACTAGCAAGCAGCCATGACCTACTTGTCACAGTAGAAGAGAACGCCATTATGGGTGGTGCGGGATCTGGTGTACTCGAACTGCTACAAACCCTTAAACTGCCTAAAGCCGTGTTAAACATCGGCTTGCCAGATGAGTTTATTAAACATGGTGACTCCAACGAGATTTTGGCTGAGCTACAACTCGATGGCCCCGGCATTTTAAACCAAATTGAGCACTACCTTAACGGGTAAAATCGCGACAATAAAAAAGGCCTCTTTAGAGGCCTTTTTTATTGTCTATTACTTTGATTAAATCATGTCTATCTGTAAAGATTAGGCTTGTGTATCGACCGATGCACCGCCTTGAGACACCATCACCATCGCTGGGCGTAAGAGGCGGTCATTCAGCAGATAACCTTTCTGCATCACCATCATCACAGTGTTAGCTGGAAAGTCTGCACTTGGCTGCATACCAATCGCTTGGTGATGCTCTGGATCAAATGCTTCGCCTTGTGGATTGATTTGAGACAGACCAAATTTCTCCACGGCACTGGTGAAACTCTTCAGTGTTAACTCAACACCTTCAAAAATGGCTTTGGTGTTTTCATCTTCACTGTTAGTTCCCGACAACGCTCGTTCCAAGTTATCGATCACAGGCAGTAGTTCATTCGCAAACTTTTCTAAGGCGAACTTATGCGCTTTTTCCACATCCATAGCGGCGCGGCGGCGAACATTATCCACCTCTGCTGCAGCACGTATCACGGAATCTTTTTGCTCTTCAACTTTAGCCTCTGCAGCAGCTAAAGCTTGCTCCAGCTCTTCTACCCTGAAATTAGCTTGGGTAAGCTCATCCATCAAACTGGCTTCATCTTCTACCACCTCGGTATCGACTTGCGCTTCTAAAGTTTCATCAATTTGCGGTTCTTGTGCTTTGCTTGATTCGTTGCTCATTGTTACTCCAGCTAAAAATGCTTTGTTTCTGCATGCTCTGGGCATATTATGGGGATCAAATTCGAGGTTTCAAGCCCTAAGGCATGGATCAGACACAAATATGAGCAAAGCGTTTCACACAATTGGCTTAATTGGTAAACCCAATCATGCTGGGACCCATAAAACCTTAAAGCGTCTTCATCATTGGTTGATCATGCAAGACTATGACGTCTATGTAGAAGAACGTGTGGCGACCGATATTGGTCCGCAGGCCAAGTCCGTTGATTTACTGCAAATTGGTGAATACTGTGATTTGGCCATTGTCGTTGGTGGCGACGGCAATATGCTCGGTGCCGCGCGTGTACTCGCTCGGTTCGACATTGGTGTCATTGGTGTTAACCGCGGAAACTTAGGCTTCTTAACCGACTTACCCCCAGATACGTTTGAAGAAGCCCTCGGCAAAGTGCTTCAAGGCGACTATGAAACTGAGCATAGATTCTTACTGGAATCTGAAGTCCATCGACATGGTGTACTCAAATCATGCAATACCGCGGTGAATGAGGCGGTACTTCATCCAGGTAAAATTGCTCATATGATTGAGTTTGAAGTCTATATTGACGACAAGTTCATGTATAGCCAGCGCGCCGATGGCATGATTGTCTCTACCCCAACAGGCTCGACCGCTTATTCACTCTCGGCTGGGGGGGCAATTTTAACCCCTAATCTCGAAGCGTTAATTTTAGTACCAATGTTTCCACACACCCTGTCATGTCGTCCAATTGTGGTCGACGCATGTAGCATTATTAAACTTGTGGTGTCACCGGATAACGGTGACAGCCTAGAGGTGAGTTGTGATGGCCATGTGACACTACCTGTGCTACCTGGCGATGAGATCATCGTAAAGCGCAGCGGTGAGCGCTTAAGGCTTATCCACCCAAAAGGTTACAATTACTTCCATGTGCTGCGAAACAAACTCGGATGGGGCAGTAAGCTGTTCTAATATCAATGAGTAAAATAAATAAAAAGCCCCGATTAATATCGGGGCTTTTTATTTACAACGATTCTAATTAAGCAATTATTTTCAATCAATTAAGGACTAAGGCTGTACTCCAGTTGTACGGTCGCTTCAGCGGCTACCGGCTGACCATCAACAAACTTAGGAGCATAACGCCAGCGTTTGATCGCCTTTAAAGACTCTTTGGTAAATAACTTACCGCCTTCAGAAGCAATCACAACAGGATCTTTCACAAACCCTTGTTCATCCACCGTAAAGCTCATCTGCGTCCAGCCCTCTTTACCATCACGTGCATAAGAGATGGGGTAGCGCGGTGCTAACCTAAACAGCGGGGCCTGATTCTGTGTCTCTGACCACGGTTTCATACTGCCTATTGCAATACAGTGCTGAGTCGAGCTGTCGCTATCGCCTTTCTTTTCATAAAGTTCGATTAAACGCGCATGAGCAGCCAATTTATAGGGGTGACTGTAATCAAGCACCGCAAATTGCTTCACGACCTCCTCAAGATATTCAATTGCCAAACTGGTTTTACTTTCTGCCGCCTTGACCATGCCAACATAAAAGGTCGCTTTTAAACGCGCCACGGCATCTTCAGGTAGTTCGGTTTGATATATCTCCAGCGCGTCAATGGCGTAATCTCGCACATCACGCGTGTAATAGGCCGTCGATGCCAGCTTATTAAAAGCCAGCATCTGCACCTCAGCAAGCAATAAAGGCTTGTTTGCATCCTCTGCAATATCAATCGCTTGTTCAAATAACTGCTTCGTTTCTTTAGACAGCTCGACAGTGTCTGCCGCACCGATTAATGGATCAATCAGCTCTATTGCATCTTTGCCAAACCGCTGCCGATACGTAGCAATGACCGAGTTAAAGTGGTCATACGCAAGTGTATTTTCATTATTATCTTGCAACGCGGTCGCCCAATTAAGTTCTAAATGAGCGACATCGATACTATTGGCTTCAAAATAACTTTTACCCAATAGGTATGCTTGCTCTGCATATTTTACCGCTGCTGCACTGTCTTGCTGCTCAATAGCAGCTTGATAAGCGCTATAGGCTTCACTGAAGGGCGAAGCGGTAATCGGTGGAGAGAGTGTCAGAAGGCCGCACAGTATCACTGCACTGATATATGAATTTTTTCCAATCATACAAATATCCTTATTTGTGATCATAGGTTTATGACCGCTACCCTTTATTTAGCGATTGATTCCATAACAGTCATCAGGTGGAAATGGCTTTGTTACCATATAATAATGGCTAATGTGGACTATCCTAACAGCATTAGCGGCTAACTTAAACGCTTGGCAAGCTTGTTCAAGGTTACCAGCATCCAAAGGGCTAACAATAAGCTGCAACAAGCCAGCGAAATCCATACGCCAGTGACCCCAAATAGCCAAGCAAATAGGTAGATCACCACGGCGATAAGAAGCAGTTTAGAGCCCGTTAATATCGACGCTTCCCGAGGACAATTAATTGCCTGAAAAAAAGCGGCGCCAATTAACAGCAGCCCTTCCATAGGTAGCCCCCAAAAATAGAGCCTCATCCCCTCGATAGCCACTGGGGTCAATTGCGCATTATCACCCGCAAAAATATAGACCAAATATTCAGGCACGATATAGATAAACAACAGCCCAATCGCTGCGGTCACTAAGGTCATAATGACGGCAATCTTAAAGGTCTTAAACACTCTATCAAATCTATTTGCACCAGCATTAAAACTGAAGATGGGTTGGGTACCAAAGGCAATCCCCTCAAAAACTAAGTAAAACAATGCCTCGGTATAACTAACCACGCCATAAGCCGCCACATGTATCGGTCCACCAACCCATAGAAATGCCATGTTATGCAATGTTAAGACAATGGATAAATAGAGGTTCATCAGGAAGCTAGGAAAACCAACTTTTACAATATTAAGGCAGTGATCCCAAGTTAACTTCATCTGCTCAACATTGATACGCAGACGAGTCTTATCACTGAAAAAGTGCTGTAAGCAGAGTAATCCCGTCACTGCTTGCGAGATCATCGTGGCGATTGATGCCCCCACTAAGCCATAGGGAAAGACCACAATCAGTAACCAGTCGAGCACCGCATTGAGACAACCACCCAAAATCAATACATAGGTTACAAAACCTGGGCGACCATCATTACGCAGCAGAGCGGTAAAAGCGATAGAGATGATAGGGAAAAACCCCAAGGCAAAATACCAGAAAAGGTAGTCTGTTGCGCTACTTAACACCTCTCCCTCAGCACCAAGTAACACCAGTATATCGTCGGCTAACAGAGTACCTACCGTGGCAAAAAAGAGACCAGCTACAATGCATAAGGTAAACGTATTACCCAATATTTTTCGGGCTCGTTCTACGTCATTACGCCCCAAATTAATGGACACTAACGACGCGCCGCCCATCCCTAGCAGTGCACCGACAGCATACAAAACGGCACCTATAGGGTAAGCGAGCATCATGCCAGCTAAGCCAACCTCACCTAAATAATGCCCAACAAACATGCCATCAATCGCAACGTATATCCCAGTCACTAACATAGATAAAATCGTCGGAATGGTATAACGCCAAACTAACTTGGGGATAGGGTCTGTAGCCAGCGATTGATCATTTTCAGCAAGGTGCATAGAAGCTAATATATTTAATAGGTGAAAGTTTAATGCCGCGAAGATATCAAATACTTAAACGTTTAGATAGCGCTAGTAGCTGTGATTCTATCGCTTCAATTTCGATAGGTGTGGCAGCAATGATTTCAAGGCGAGAGTCCATACTGTCCTCAAGCTCTGCCACACTCAATTCACCATCAACACAGTTAATCCCAGCTATCCCCTCATCACAAATCAACACAGCTTTAAGACGCAAATAAGATTGGGACTTGACCCAATGAAAAACCAATTCAAAATCAAATTCATAACTGCAATCAAATATCCAGCCACAGCTATAGACGTTGTCGTGTTGATTACCGCTGTGATAGATCCCATTAGCCCCCATTGTCACAGGTTCACTCCGTGCTTCAAAAATGGAGGCGTTACCCATCATCTCTTGCGGCATTGCCAGTCGACTGGATGCTGTTCGTGGCTTAGACGCTAATCGTCCAGCCATTGTCTTCACATTTAGAAATTGCGCAGTTAACTCGTCATAGAGCTCACGGGTATCAATAAAGGAGTCGGCCCCAGCCAGCAAGGTCACCGGCCATACAGGCGTCGTTAACGTTTTCTCTCGTAAAAATTGCGCCAACTGCTCACGCTGATCGTCATTGGCTAAGTCGCTTTTACTGGCGATGATCAAATCGGCAATCTCAATTTGCTGATTAAAGGTCTCATGGTCTCGATAACGCTCATCATTACTCTTGCGAGCATCCACCAAACAAAGTGTCGATTGTAGTGCAATAACTTGCTCAAAATGGGGTTGGCGTAACACCTCAACAATGGCTTTAGGGTGACCAAGTCCAGTTGGCTCAATGAGTAGCCGATCTGGTTTCGCTTTAGCAATCAACTGGGTGACGGCCACCTGAGTGGGTACGCCAGCGGCGCAACACAAACATCCACCCGCCACCTCTTTGATTTGCACACCACTCTCTTGATTATCCATCAAGCTGGCATCAATACCGATTTCGCCAAACTCATTAACCAATACCGCCCACACTTCATTTTCAGGTTTATGCTCGAGTAAGTACTTAATAAACGTTGTTTTACCAACCCCAAGAAAACCAGTAATGATAGTAGTTGGTATAGGTTTTAGTATCATTAAATACTCCAGAGGTAGCCAAGTAGATTAAAGTAGAAGCACGACAGTGTAGGCCGCAAAAAAATGAAAGCAACTAAATGATTGGCGACAGTTGCGCTTTGCGCACCATCAACCCAACATAAAGCCGATTATATTGAAACGACAGCTAAGCCCCAGAATGGCAACATACTGTTAACATAGGTAAATTTATCTGAAAAACGGCAAAAAGTGCACAACAAGTAACCAACCAGATAAAAACAAGCGCTACTTCATAGTTATCCTGTAGCACTCTATTTACACTCTGCATTGGCGTCAAGATAGGCGTCAACAACATACTAATAATTGATGGGTCAAAATATGAAACTACTAAAAACCGCTGCGGCGATTGCCGTGTCAGTCGCACTGCTTGCTGGCTGTAATTCATCGGACGATAACAATACTCAAAGCGAAACTGTGCGCTTTGCAACCTATAACATCTCATTTGATCGCACCGAAGCGGGCAAGATATATGAAGAGTTAGCCGCAGGCGAAAGCCAGCAGATAAAGCACATTGCCGAAGTGCTACAACGCACACGTCCTGACGTGGTATTTTTAACTGAATTCGATCACGACGGCGTCGGTTTAAACGATCAAGGTGTTAAAGACTTTAATAGCAAATTCTTAGGCCAATCTCAAAATGGCGCTGAGCCAATTGACTACCCCTATTACTATCTTGCGCCGACAAATACAGGCTTATTGGCATCAAAAGATCTCGATGGCAACGGCATCATTGCCCTGCCTAACGATGCTTACGGTTTCGGCTTTTATCATGGCCAATATGCCTTTGTAGTGATGTCTAAATATCCTTTAGACACCGACAATATCCGTAGCTTCCAAAAATTCCTCTGGAAAGATATGCCAAATGCGGCGTTGCCGACGACAGAGTCTGGCGACAGCTATTACAGTGAAGAGGCGTTATCAGATTTCAGGCTCTCGTCTAAAAACCATATTGATGTCCCCGTGAAGATTGGTGAGCATACTGTCCACCTTTTAGGTATGCATCCAACACCGCCAGTATTTGATGGCCCAGAAGATAGAAATGGTAAACGTAACCACGATGAGATCCGCTTGTTCTCAGATTACATCAGTGATGATGTTACCCAAGCCTACTATCTCATTGATGACAAAGGCACTAAGGGCGGCTTAGGCATCGATGCCTCCTTTATCATTGCCGGAGATTTTAATGCCGACCCTGTCGATGGTGACTCTTACCAATATGCTATTCGTCAACTATTAAACCATAGCCGAGTGTCTCAGGAAGTCGCTGTTGGCAACTATATTCCGCAGAGTAAAGGTGCGGCCGAATATCAAACCGATAAACCTTACGTTGGGAATCCAGGTGACTGGACACAACTCTATCCACTGCGCTTAGACTATGTACTGCCATCAAACAACCTTGATGTCGTCGATAGCGGCGTATATTGGGAAGAAAAAGATAGCCCACAGCGTTATCTTTTTGAAAATGAAGCGGGCGAGCAAGGTAAGAGCGTCTCTTCTGATCACCGTTTAGTCTGGGTCGACATTAAACTCGACTAACTTAAGGCCAAAAAAAGCCCCGCAAATTACCGCGGGGCTTTTTTATCAATAGGAGTTTTGTTGTCAGTTAACGTGAAGATTTATTCGCACGACGACTAGCATAACTATTGGTCGGCTTCTTACCTGATGATTTTTTACGTTTATACTGCACCTTAGGCTTAGCGGATGAGTCAACCTGTAACTCTCGGTATCTCGCAGGCAATGGCGCACCTAATTCATAACCAGGCTCAATATGACGTGGCAACACTTCGCCAATTAACCCTTCAATCTCTTTGAGCATTTTCTCATCATTTAACGCCACAAAAGAGATGGCATGACCTGTGTTACCCGCACGCCCTGTGCGACCAATACGATGAACATAATCTTCTGCGGCAAAAGGCAATTCTAAGTTAACCACCAAAGGTAATGCCGCGATATCTAACCCGCGAGCTGCGACATCTGTAGCGACCATTACCCGCAATTCACCAGCTTTAAACTGCTCTAATGCACGATTGCGGGCGCCCTGAGTTTTATCGCCATGGAATACCGCATTGTTAATGCCATCAAGTTTAAGCTCTTTGTGCAGAGCTTCAGCGCTCTCTTTGGTGCTCACAAAAACCAACACTTGCTGCCAATTATTACGCCCAATCAACTCAGCTAACAGCTCTGCCTTACGACGCTTATCAACACTATAGACCTCTTGCCTAACCAGATCGGCAGTAGTGCTTTGTGCCACATTGATCCACTCAGGAGTCTGCAACATCTTGGTCGCTAGGGCTTTAATACCAGAACTAAATGTGGCAGAAAATAGCTGTGTAGAATGGTGCGCAGCAACTAAAGTTTTCACTCTTTCGATATCTTTTACAAAGCCAAGATCTAGCATCCTATCAGCTTCATCGACAATCAATTGATTGACATCGGCAAGCTCAAGTCCATGCTGGCCAATCAGATCAAACAGTCTCCCAGGAGTGGCCACAAGAATGTCCACACCTTGATTTATTGCCTTACGTTGTGGGTTTATATTTGCTCCGCCATAAACCGCAACACTCGATAGCCCAGTCTCGCGACTATAGCGACTAATGCTCTCCCCTACCTGTATTGCAAGCTCTCTAGTGGGTGTGAGCACTAACACATTAAGTTGTCCCATATTGCGTGACGTGTTCATGAGTCGATGTAACATAGGAAAGGTATAAGCAGCAGTTTTCCCAGTACCCGTTTCAGCGCACACCATAATGTCACGCCCCTCAATAGCCACTGGAATCACTTTTGATTGCACTTGAGTCAGCTGCGTATACCCACAATGTTGGGCCGCAGTTAACAACTGAGGATGAAGGCTAAGCGAATCGAAGGTCATAGTGCACTCGTGGGTTAATAACTAAGGGGTTCAAAAAGTGAGCGCGGAGTCTAACAAAAACCCCGAGGGAAGGATATCGACATAGGCCATAAAACCGTCACCAAGGCACAAATTTATTGTGCCTTACTCGCTTTGCGCCACTAAGCTCTTTCTTCCCAATAAATAAGCTTGCTCAAATTCAGCGAGACATACAGGCTTAGAGTAGAGATAACCTTGTCCATAATCGCATCCAGCGGCTGCTAATATTTCCTTTTGATGTTCGGTCTCAACGCCCTCTGCGATCACCTTGATCCCGAGTTTGTGCGCCATGACAATAATCGCTTCGCATAACGCCACCCCATCACTATCATCTTCTAAATTACGGGTAAAAGATTGGTCAATTTTGAGGTAATCGATATCGAACTTCTTCAGGTAAGCTAAGGATGAATAACCCGTACCGAAGTCATCTAACGAAACTTGAATGCCTGCATCGCGATAAGCCAGCAACTTGTCAGTCACCCCCATCGACGCATCCAGTAATAGCCCCTCGGTAATTTCAACACAAATAGCGTTACTTGAGAGATCCAAATGGCGTAATAATGACAACCAGTCAGCAAAGGTGACGCCTTCATCCCTAAACTGAATCGGCGACTTATTGATGCTTATTTGGATTTCGACGCCAAATTGACTGCGCCAACGCGCGCTCTGTTGCGCTGCCTTTTCAAATACCCAGTTGCCAATCTCATTAATCAGGCCAGTTTCTTCCGCAACCGGTATAAACTCAGCAGGTGAAACCATACCTCGCTCAGGATGATGCCAACGAATCAATGCTTCCACTTTATAAACCTCGCCGTTACTCATATCGACAATCGGCTGAAAGTAAATCTCAAACTCTTTTCGGTTAATCGCATTGCGCAGGTCTTTAATTAACTCCATACGATATCTTGCATATTCTTGCATGGACGGCGTGAAGTAGTGGAAACGATTACGCCCCTGCTCTTTAGCGGCGTACATCGCCTGATCCGCATGCTTAAGCAGCCCATCAATACTCGTTGCATCATCGGGATACATAGTGATCCCAATACTGGCGCTAATATAAGCGGTTTCATCCCCCAAACTATAGGGCTCTGATAAACGGTCTAAAATACTCTGAGCAACTCGCTCAACACCGCGCGGAGAGTCTACATTTAATAATACAACGGTAAATTCATCGCCCCCTAGCCTTGCCACAACATCGGACTCACGAATACACCCTTTCAATCGTTTAGCCGTCTCTTGCAGCAAGAGATCACCCATGTCATGACCTAAGGTATCGTTAACCTCTTTGAAAAAATCCAGATCAAGAAACATCAGCGCAAAGTGGCTTTCGCTACGATCTATTTTGAGCATCTCCGTGCCTAAATATTCCAACAACATACGTCGATTCGGCAACCCTGTTAGCGGATCATAGTTTGCTTGTTTCCAAATGATGTGTTCAGCCTGTTTCTTTTCTGTAATATCAGAAAACAGTGCAACGCGGCGAAATACGTCACCATGTTTGTCATAAATCGTATTAATGGTCAGCCATACCATGTACTCACCACCAGCCTTGCTTTTAAGCCATAACTCCCCTTGCCAGTATCCCTTTTCATCAATGGCAGCGTTCATATCATCGTACTGCGAACGACTAGTACGATCGCACTGCAAAATGCCAATATGTTGATTGACCACTTCATCTTTTTGGTAACCCGTGATGGCAGTGAAAGCGGCATTGATGGTGATAATATTCCCTTTATGATCTTGCACACTCATCGCTTCACTGGAGTTGTTGTACACAGATGCCGCCAGTTCTAGTGAATCTTGTACCTGTTTACGCTGAGTAATGTCAGTATGCACCCCACACATTCGCAGCGGCTCACCAAATGAATCGCGGCTAACCACTCTGCCAGTATCGAATACCCAATGCTCTTGTCCAGATAAGCTGGACACTCGATACTCAATCGCATGTTGGTCGGTTTCGCCTTTGAGGTGGCGATCCATCGACTTTAATACATCAATTCTATCTTGGGGATGGATGGCATCAGTCCACATCCGCCCATCACGATTAAGCGCTTCCAATTCACACCCTAATAACTTAGCGCACCACTCATTGCGTTTAGTTTCATTGGTTTTAATGTTCCAATCCCAAAAACCTAAGTCACTACTTTCTAGCACCAGAGCCAATCGCTCTTGGCTGGTACTCATGGCAATTTCGGCCTCCTTATGGGAGGTAATATCGATAAGCCCAGCAATCACCATCTCTACATTATGGTTAACCCGTCGACACGCTACGGTAAGATGGGTATAGACAATCTCACCATCTTTTGCCACAAAACGCTTATCCATTTCATACTCATCAATCTCACCGGCTAACATCCGCTCAAACTGATTAACATCAGCTTCTAAATCTTCATAATAGGTCAGTTGTCCCCACGTCATGGTTAACAGCTCTGCTTCGCTGTATTTCAACATTTTGCATAATCTTGGATTGACTTTAACCCAATGCTGGTCAACCGATGTGATGGCGATCCCCATGTTGCCAATGTCAAATTGAGAACGGAAAATGAAATCATCTTGCAGCTGAATCTTGGCATCTCGCTCAATCTCAAAACGCCGCGAAAGCAGCAAACCAAGTAACGCTGTCAATATAGGGAAAATAGCAAGAATTGGTAACGCTGCATGCTCTAACAGGGTGATAAAAATGTCTAAGGGGAGTAACGCAAATAAGCCTAACGAAATGAGGTGTAATAGAAAGCCAAAACCATAAAGTTCTTTGAAGGTCAAATCTGCAATTAAGTTTTTACGATAATAACGCCATAGGCTGCCGAAAGCACCAGAGACGATGATAATTGCAATACCCGCCCACATCGCTGCACCACCTTCAATGAGGCGATAAACCACCGCGATGGTCACGGCAATAAACGTAGGTAACCCACCAAAAAATAGGCCGCTTATCCCCAGAATAACTGACCGAGCGTCGAAAAAAATACCTGGTTGATACTGCCATGAGGTCAACATGGTGATCAGGGTGATCACACCAATAACAACCCCCATTATCACTCGCCACAATAAAAAATATTCGCTGCGTTGCTGACGAGGCACCGCATCGTATATGAATATCATAATGAGCAATAACGCCGCATTTTGGAAAAGGGCAAAAAACGTATCTTGATTCATAAATTATTTAACATTTAATAGCCATACTGATAACACCACCTCAGTGTAGCAGAGTAAAACATTAAATCACTGCCTAATCATATAGAAGTGACTGATTTTGAGTAAAATACATCGGCATCTTTCTAGCGTTTCATACCAGCTACACAACTTATTCTACGGCATTTTCTTGATGGCTGCGCCGTCAAATGCTGGAATAAATACTCCGATTAATGCCTACCCTCACAATAAAAAACTGCAGAGTTCACACAAAATTAAGGCGGTACTTTATTCACGAAAGAAAATGCTGCATTGTACCCGATTGATCTATATTAAAAACCGTTTATCATTAACGGCTAACGGACGCTGTTGTTTCAAGGAATCAGATGCTACCCTCTCACTTAGTTAAAGTGATTACAGCTTTTTTATTACTGTTAACCTCACTTCACCTCAATGCTGACAATCGTAATAATACGATTCACTTAGCCGCCGAAGACAACTGGGCCCCTTTTGCCGACCATGATGGTAAAGGCTTATCACACCAACTGATTAACGGCGCATTTTCTCGAGTCAATATAGATGTAGAAAGTACCGTAGTCTCCTACGCTAGAGGCTTAGTGATGGCCAAAAAAGGGCTGGTAGACGGTGTTTTTAATCTTCATAAAGAGCAAGGGACAGAAAATCAATTTATCTTTGGTGAAGAGCCGCTGTTTTCAACCCAAGCCTCTTTTTATCACAACAACGCTCACCCCATAATGATCGCAGATAAATGGGCCATCCCTCCCGGCACTAGAGTCGGTGTTATTGAAGGCTATGAATATGGCGATGAACTCGCACAATTAACACAGCTAAAATTGATCCAAGTTGCCAACCATCATCAACTTATCAACCTACTCCTGTTAAGTCGAATCGATATGGTGATCATGTACGATCAAGTTGCAAAGCAGTACCTCAATCAGATGGGCGTTGAGCAGGTAATAGGCAAGAGCGTACATAACCATACAGGCATACTCTATGTCGCTTTCTCCAAAGAGAACCCACAAGCAATCCATTATGCTGCGATGCTTGATCAGGGATTGAGAGAACTCAAAAAAGATGGCAGTTACAACAGAATATTGGCATCCATAACAAGCGACTAAACAGTGATGGCTCGCTCACGACTCATAAGGCGCTTCTTTTCGAATAATGCGATATGGTAAGCTAGCCCCTTATCTCGCTAAATTGGACCTCCGCTTTTCATGATGGCATCATCCGAACATACGCTTAGCCCACAGTACAGCTTTCCCGTTCAGATTTACTATGAGGATACTGACTTTTCAGGCGTCGTTTATCATCCTAATTTCTTAAAGTACTTCGAACGCGCGCGTGAGCATGTTATTGGCGCCGACATTTTGGCCAATCTATGGCAAGAACAGGGATTGGGGTTCGCAGTCTATCGCAGTGACATGCTATGTCATGATGGAGTGGAGTTTGCCGATATTATTGATGTGCGCACGCGTTTCTATTTTGAAAGCAAATACCGCACAGTATGGCTGCAGGAGATATGGCGCCCTGATGGGAAAAAACCTGCGGTCACGGCACAGATAGAGATGGTTTGCATGAACAAGGCACGTCAACTTGCTCCCATGTCACCCTCGTTAATCAGCAAGCTAAGTCAGAATTTCACATCCCAGATTAAGCTATAACGATATTTTTTGATTAAGTTTACGCCAGTTCATCTCTAATTCAGCGGCGGTCATAGGTTTAGCAAACAGGTCGCCCTGAATTTTATCCACGTTCATAGTATTAAGTAACTTAAATACTGGCGTGGTTTCAACGCCCTCAACCGTAACCGTGAACCCCAGCCCTTTTGCTAACCCCACCGCACTATTTAAGAGCTGCTGCCCACGCGCATCGGTTTCAATATTATCTAAAAACGCCCGATCAATCTTAACCTCATCAATCGGTAGCTGTTTTAAATATGCTAATGACGAATGTCCAGTGCCAAAATCATCAATGGCAACGTTTATACCCGCACGTTTTAAGTCGCTTAAGATCTCAGTTGTTCGGCTCATGTCTGTCATCAATTGGCTTTCAGTTACTTCAATAGCCAACACTTCTGGAGATAAACCGCAACTTATCAGGTTAGATAAAAGATGCTCGCACAGCCGTGAATTACTGAGATCATCAATGGCTAAATTAACTGCGACTTGCATTACTATTCCGCTGTCTCGCCAATGCTTTTGCTGTAGGCATACCTGCTCGATAACCCAATGGCTTAAAATGCTGATCATCCCCGCACATTCGAGTAACGGTATAAACTCCCCAGGTGAGATAGGGCCAAGCTCGGCGCTATTCCAGCGAATGAGTGCCTCGACATGGGTACAACCGCCACCCACAACATTGTATTTAGGCTGATAAACAAGATAGAGCTCTTGCTGCGCTATCGCGCGTGGGAAACAGCTAATAATGGTCAACTGACGATGCTGGCTCTTATCATCGCCTTCAACATAACTAGCGATTAAATTTGCGCTACTTTTAGCCCGAATAAGCGCTAAATCTAGGCGTCTGAGCATCTGGCTAACATCACTGTGGTGCTTCGCAAGATCCATGTAGCCTAGCTGCACCTGCAACTTAATCGAGGTGTTATTTATCTGAATCGGTTGTTGTAATTGTTGTTGCAATGCCATGAGCTGCGTTTCATTTAGCGACTGCTTGAAATAGATAAGAAACTCATCTTCATTCATGCGCGCTAAGATCTCTTTGTCGCCAACATGACCTTGTAACCGCTGCGCCATGGCGACTAATAACTTGTCGCCAAAATCAAAGCCCAACAGGTCATTTACGTACCGGAAGCGGTACAGGTCAAACATCACAAACATCCCTCGGGTCACTGGCATTAAACGTGTCAATTTGGCTTTGAGACCGACCCGATTTATCAACCCGGTTAACTTATCTCTACCCGATGGTGGTGGAAGGTGATTAAGCAGTTGTTGTAATTGAACATACAGCGGAATATAACGAAGAGGTACGTTGGGCAGCTGTAAAGGTTGTCGATTTCTGTGTTGCTTACTCAGCTGGTTATACAAGGCCATTAAAAACTTAGCGTCAGCTTTTCTATGCCAGTACCAATAGATGATACCAGCTATACCAACAATGATGAGGTACGCAATAACCCAATAGTACTCTATAGCGCTCACGCTAAGCCTTTATATTAATGTAAATCTCGACAGTTTTTGTCAAGGTGACTACCGACGGCAATTATTCATAACTTAATTTAATTGAATGATAGTTATCAAGAAACTCGTCAGACCCTAAGTACTCTGGTGAAACAGGTAAACCACGCTTAACAAATATATCTAAGCGTTCTTCTAAATCATGCCCAGAGCGCAACTCACCAGTGTAAAACGCAGCCGAACGAACAAAGTCCAAATAGGTCACTCGTTCAGGTAGATAAGGCAGATCAGCCCAGCGCTCTACCACCTCCATCACCTCTGGAGAGAAATCCCAACTTTTTAACACCGCTCGTCCAAGAGGTCCCTGCATTTTTCGCACTAATGCACGGAGTTGGTCAATACTAGAGAATAGATGTGGATGTGCTTCAGCCTCAGTCAGTACCGGCAGCGCACCAATGTTGTGCACTAAGCTAGCCAAAGTTAAGGTGTCATAATTTAAACCGCAGCCCTTATGGGTTTTAGAATATTTGAGTAACAAGGCACAGGCAGCAGAGGTAACCTCAATCGACGAACGCCACACTTCATCCATGACCTCCCATACCATCTCATTGGTCGAGATAAACAGTTGTTCCATCGCCACCGACGTCGCGATGGCTTTAATCTGAGTCAGTCCGATGCGTGTCACGGCACTGTTAATGTTCTCAGCTTTTATACCGCGACTGTACATGGCACTGTTGGCAACTTTTATCATCCGCGCTGAAATCGCAGCGTCTTGACCAATAATTTCAGCGACCTGCTTTGGGCTTGAATCTGGTCGAGAAACAACCTCTTGGACGCGCATTGCTACCTCAGGTAAAGTAGGCAATACTAATGCATCTGCCTTTAACTTTTTTAATAACCCAACCAGTAGTTGATGCTCGTTAGACATTATTACTCCTTAAAAAACCGTTCACCCATAGCTTAATTGAGCTGAGTATATCAGGACTCTTGATACACGTGATGGGAAAATCACACATCCAGTTAAGATTTTGTTTAATATTAGCTAAGTTTCAGATTATAGGATACTAATTGTCTTAAAATTGTGCGGCTTAAAGCTGTATTGTAGTACCACCTTGCGATTGACCACAAAATAAACACTTTCAGATTTGCATATCAAGGCTGGCATTGAGTAAAATGCCCGCCCCGAGTTAGTTCGATACCTGTAAATTGAGAGAAACTATGTTTAAACCTGAGCTACTGTCTCCTGCTGGGACCTTAAAAAATATGCGTTATGCCTTTGCTTATGGCGCCGACGCTGTCTATGCTGGCCAGCCGAGATATAGCCTGCGTGTGCGTAACAATGACTTCAAAATGGAAAACCTGGCTACCGGGATTCAAGAAGCACATAGTTTAGGTAAAAAGTTGTATGTGGTGAGTAACATTGCCCCGCACAATACTAAGCTCAAAACTTACATCAAAGATATGGAACCTGTAGTGGCGATGCAGCCTGATGCGCTGATCATGTCCGATCCAGGCCTGATTATGATGGTACGTGAAGCATTTCCAGATCAAGTCGTGCATCTCTCAGTGCAAGCAAACGCGATCAACTGGGCCTCGGTGAAATTTTGGCAACAACAAGGTATTAAGCGTGTCATTCTGTCGCGTGAACTTTCGCTCGATGAGATAGAAGAGATCCGTCAGCGTTGCCCCGATATCGAACTAGAGGTGTTTGTCCACGGTGCACTATGCATGGCCTACTCGGGTCGTTGCCTACTTTCTGGCTATATTAATAAGCGCGATCCTAACCAAGGGACTTGTACCAATGCCTGCCGTTGGAAGTACGATACCCATGAAGCAATGCAAACAGAAACCGGTGACATTGTCGCGGTTAACCCTGATGTTCAAGTACACAACCCAACACTAGGGGCTGGTGAGCCAAGCAGTGACATTGTTTTACTGCAAGAAGCGGGTCGTCCTGGCGAATATATGCCAGCGTTTGAAGATGAACATGGTACTTATATCATGAACTCTAAAGATCTACGCGCGATTCAACATGTAGAGCGTTTGACCAAAATAGGCATCGACTCACTTAAAATCGAAGGTCGTACCAAGTCTTTCTATTATGTCGCGCGTACAGCACAGCTTTATCGTCAAGCTATTGAAGATGCCGCTGCTGGACGTGAGTTTAACCCAGCACTGATGTACCAACTGGAAGGGCTTGCACACCGAGGGTACACTGAAGGGTTCTTGCGTCGTCATGTCCATGACGAATACCAAAACTATGACTATGGTTATTCTATCAGTGACACCCAACAGTTTGTTGGCGAGCTGACAGGTAAGCGTAACGCACAAGGCATGGCTGAAATCGATGTAAAGAACAAGTTCTCTGTTGGCGACAGTGTTGAATTGATGACGCCACAAGGTAATATCAATCTAACTATCGATTATTTAGAAAACCGCAAGGGTGAAAGTGTTGAAGCTGGTCTAGGATCAGGACACTTTGTCTTCTTGCCCGTACCTAAAGAGGTCGACATCGACAAAGCAATATTGATGCGTAATTTGACCGAAGGTCAGAATACCCGTAATCCGCATACTCCAGCATAATTGGGCCTGACACCATGGCATTACTGATCGACGATAGTTGCATTAACTGTGATATGTGTGAGCCTGAATGCCCAAATCAGGCCATCACCATGGGTGAAGAGATCTATGAAATTGACCCAGACCTCTGCACAGAGTGTGTCGGTCATTACGACAAACCCACTTGCGTATCGGTTTGCCCTATCGATTGTATTGACCCCGATCCCGAGCATGTCGAATCTGACGATGAGCTATTGGTTAAATATCACCTGATCACTGGCAAGCCTATTAGCTAACGACTAAAAAAGCGAAGTCATCGACTTCGCTTTTTTTTACCTTAAAATCACACTACGCCCACTTCGTATCGGCTTTAGTCTGGAGCTGCATCACCATCGCAGCAAGGCGCTCGATGCTATCTCTGACGAGTGACGGCATGGTATCAAACTCAATACTCAACAGTAGGTTTTTCACCTCTAGGCCCAACTCGGTATCGCCTTCAATCGACAGTTTACGCTGGAAAAACAGAGTATCAGGGTCTTCTTTGCCTGCCGCTATCAGTAACAGCTCTTTGGTTTCACCGCTAAAGATCACCTCAGCGCTTCCCATTTCTCGAATCATAAACTGTGTTTCAAAACTGACTTGGAAACTAAGCTGCATATCAGTGATATTGATCTCAACCCAACGCTCACTGAGAAACTCAAGCTCCTCGTCTTCAATCTGCGTTGCCATGAGCTGGTTAAGTAGCTTTTCTAAAATCCGAGCTTTAAACGAAAATGGCACTAATGTTAACGGCTTAGCGGCCACGACCGGCCCATATTGCAACAACTGCTGAGCCAAGGTGGCCATCAAGTTCTTTTGCATCGCAAATATACTCCTAACAAGCATTGAGTTCGAAAGAGTTGAACCAACTCAAGTTTTCAAGAAATGTCCCGCCAAAATTAGCAAGACTGAGAATGAAAGCAATTTTAACCAGCTTTTATGATCACAAACCTGTTTTACATCAAGATTTTCTCTGCCAAACCCTTTTACACTTCACTATTTTTCAGAGAGCGCCTCAAAATGGAACTACTGTGTCCCGCTGGTAACCTAGCATCCTTAAAAGTCGCCCTTAACGCTGGCGCCGATGCCATCTATTTAGGCTTAAAGGATGACACCAATGCTCGTTCATTCGCTGGCTTAAATTTTACGCCAAAGAAGCTTGCCCAGGCGGTTGACTATACTAAGCAGCAAGGCAAAAAAATCTTCCTGACCATTAATACTTTCCCTAAACCTGGTGAAGAGCAGCGCTGGTATCAAGCGATAGATCTTGCCGCCAATACTGGCGTTGATGCACTGATAATGGCCGACCTTTCGCTGCTCGATTACGCGCATAGTCGTTATCCTCACCTGCCACTGCACCTCTCGGTACAAGCCAGTGCCACCAACCTTGGCGCGCTAACGCTGTATAAGAAAGAGTTTAATATTGAACGGGCCGTACTCCCGCGCGTGCTATCAATGAAGCAGGTCAGAGATCTGGCCAAAGTCACCCCTGTCGACCTGGAAGTGTTCGCATTTGGTAGCCTCTGCATTATGGCAGAAGGTCGTTGCCACCTTTCCTCTTATGTGACAGGTCAGTCGCCCAATACCGGAGGTTCCTGCTCGCCAGCTAAAGATGTACGCTGGCAAGAGGTTGGCGATCGTCGCCTGACTCGTCTCAATGAGGTATTAATCGACCAATCTGATATTGATGAGCAGATGGGGTATCCCGTGGTTTGCAAAGGTCGATACACCACAGAGGAGAACCCCCAACCTAGCTATCTATTGGAATCTCCCACCAGCCTTAACACGCTCAGTTTGCTACCCGAACTCGCTAAAGCGAACGTTGTATCGTTAAAAATCGAGGGACGCCAACGCAGCCCAGCTTATGTTGAGCAGGTCACTAGAGTGTGGCGACAGGCTATCGATACTTACCTCAATAACCCAAGTGCATTTAGCACCCAAGACAGTTGGGAGCATGCGCTGGCTAAAGTTTCTGAAGGTCAAATCACTACCCTAGGTGCCTACGAGCGCACGTGGCAATAGCCCATAAGGACAGACGATGAAAACATCCCTCGGCCCATTGTTATATTGTTGGCCCAAAGCACAAGTTATCGAATTTTATCAAGCGGTCGCCAATAGCGATATTCCGCTAGTCTATGTTGGTGAGACGGTATGCAGTCGCCGTCGCGAAGTGAAGTTTAGTGACTATTTGCAAATTGCTAAGGAGTTAACAGCTTCAGGCAAGCAAGTGGTGATCTCTACTCTGACACTTATCGAAGCACAATCAGAGTTTAGTGAACTTAAAAAGCAAGTTGATAATGGTGAGTTTATCATTGAAGCCAATGATATGGGTGCCGTCGAAGTGGCCAGAAGTCATGGGCTGCCCTTCGTTTGCGGCCCTAGCATAAACAACTACAATGCGGCGACCTTGAACAAACTCGCTACTTGGGGGATGCAACGATTTGTCATGCCTCTTGAGCTCTCCCAGCAATGGTTAGTATCAGTAGTTGATGCATTGACACCAAAGCGTGTCGAAGTCGAAGTCTTTGGTCACGGATATATGCCACTGGCCCATTCAGCACGCTGCTTTAGCGCAAGACATATGGGACTGGCCAAGGACAAGTGCCAGACCGTTTGTATTCAACACCCAAAAGGCTTGTTAGCACAAACCCAAGAGGCGCAACCGCTGCTGCGATTAAATGGCATTCAAACTCAATCGGCCAGTTTGTGTGACCTTCGCGATCAACAAGCCATTATGCAAGGTCTGGGAGTAGACTACTTTAGAGTGTCACCGAGTGCGATGGCATCAATCGAGATTGCCAATGATATAAGCAAGGTAACGGATAACGCTGACGCCCTAAAATGCAACGGCTATTGGCATCAGCAAGCTGGGCTAAACATGCTGTCTTAAGTTTTGCGCCGTCGAAAGGCTCGCTGACTCAACACCAGCGGGCACACCCACAACAAAAATAGCCCTAGCGATAACCACTCCAACATGACAGGCCACCAATACTCTGGTCTGGGTTCTATCATAATAAAGTCATGATAGAACCAACGTCCATTGGCGACCATACTAATGTCAAAATGTGCCAATAAAATAAATGCCCCCATACAAACTAACGTCAATAGGCTCAGCAGCAAACTTCCCGTGCAGGAAAACGTTTTTACGCCAAAAGGAGGTTGCAGTAGGTAACCGATATATAGCGCGATGGCGACAAAACTGAAGTAAAAAAAGTACTCAATACCTAAGGTATGTAAATGGTAAACATTCACAGGAAACAACCCTGTAACGGCAAGAGAGAATAGCGACAGCACTAACACAGCAAACACAGAGTAAAGCCAAGTACTATCCGCATTTTGCAACGAAAACAGACAAAACAGCACCAAGCTTAAACTGCCAAAGAACAGACCACCATTAAATACGACTGCCAAATCAGACAAACCATATTGCCCTAGCTCGCTTAGAGAGAAATTAAATAAGCTAAAACCATGACCGTTAAAATCTTCAAAACCCAGCACAGCCAAAGTTAGGCCCAATAGATGCCCTACAAGTCCAAGCAGACCGAACCTAAACGCCAGTATCGATAGTTTTTTTTGTCTTGAAATCATAATCCCTTATTTATTATTTTTTGATCACTCGCTAACATATATGGAATCAGATTTTTATGCAGCGGTCTAGCGCATATTTCTTGCAACAAATGGATAAAAGTTATTTCTATAGCGGACAATCATTGGCGTCGTAACCCCGATAAAATTATTAAGCAGTTGTACGACCATCACTAAAACCAAGATATCACTCAACAACTCACTGTCTACACAACACGTTAACCACCATTGTATTGGTGACATATCCAACAAAGTAAACAGGCGCTTGAGAGGTCTACACTGCTAGCCCCAAAGGCTCATGGCAAACCTAGACAAAGGCACCCACTCATCCGTCACTCAAACTATCGACGCCACAACTGAAGAACAATCTTATTACATTGTTTTTAAATAAATTTAACCCAAAAGTACATGGTGCAAATCAACAAATATTGGTTACAATATAAATAGTCATAAAGTGCTAATAACTATTCTTGTGCTGTGGTTCACCCAATCAAGCATTATAATCGTTTTACATCACTAGGCTTAGGGGGTAATCTCCCCCACTCACTATTGAATGGATATTCATAGTGTATTAAATCATGGATCTAAGATTAATTTATTGCCGCTGTGCAAGTAGTGTAATTTAGGGTAAAAATTGTGTCAGAAAAACAAACCCATAACGTAAAGACAATACTGACTTTTCTCATTCCGTCGCTGATCGGCTTGCTACTGTTTATGACGCCAATCAGTTATCAAGACGCGATTACGATCCCTATCGCGATTGTGTCGAAGGGATTACAAGCATTTTTAGGTGATGCCATTACAGGTATTGTCACTTTCGTCGTTGTGGCGACCGCCATCGCTACGCTCATTGCTAAGCTCATCAAACCACGCATCATTATCAATAGTCATTTTTTTAATGCCTTACTAAACGTCAGCCCCATGTGGGCGATTGTACGTGTTGTTGGTGCCGTATTTATCGTTTTGACCTTCAGTGGTATCGGCCCCGAAGCTATCCGCTCTGGTGATACCGGAGCCCTGGTGCTAAACGATCTGTTACCCGTTCTTTTTTGCGTGTTCATTTTTGCTGGCATGCTACTGCCGCTGCTGCTTAATTTTGGTCTGCTCGAGTTATTCGGCACCCTATTAACCAAAATCATGCGCCCAGTCTTTAACTTACCTGGACGCAGTGCCATCGACTGTATGGCCTCATGGTTAGGTGACGGCAGTGTGGGCATTTTGATGACCAGCAAACAATATGAGTCTCGCTTCTACACCCAACGTGAAGCCGCTGTTATTGGCACCACATTCTCAGCGGTCTCAATCACCTTCTCTTTGGTGGTGATTTCGCAAGTTAAACTCGAGCACCTTTTTGTACCATTTTATCTAACCGTCTGTTTAGCGGGCATCGTGGCGGCCATTATTGTGCCAAAACTGCCACCCTTATCATGGAAAAAAGACCACTATATTGATGACACTCCTCGTCACCCTGATGACGAAGTGATCCCACAAGGCAAAGGGGTCTTCTCATGGGGTATAGAGCAAGCTCTCGCCAAAGCAGAAAAAGCTGATGGCGTGGTTCATACCTTAAAGGATGGTTTGAAAAACGTTATCGATATGGTCTTTGGTGTGATCCCCGTGGTCATGGCCATAGGGACTATTGCGCTGATCATCGCTGAATACACGCCTATCTTTGATTATCTCGGTATGCCATTTATCCCGTTACTCGAACTGCTGCAAGTACCTGAAGCCACCGAAGCCTCAAAAACGATTGTGGTCGGCTTTGCTGATATGTTTATTCCATCGATTTTGGCCAGTTCAATCGAATCTGACATGACACGCTTCATTATTGCCGCCATGTCTGTCACTCAGCTTATTTACATGAGTGAAGTCGGCGCGCTATTAATCGGTAGCAAAATCCCGGTCAACATTTTTGAGTTGTTTGTCGTCTTTATCCTCAGAACATTGGTTACCCTGCCAGTCATTGCAGGTGTCGCACACCTTATTTTCTAAATCGGTAACCCCTGATAAAGGGCAGCTAAGGCTGCCCTTTTACTTTGATAGCTTCCTCCACTCGCATTTTCTTGAATCACTTCTAAACTTAAAGACTTAACAAGCCCAAATAACGATAATTGGCGTCTTTAATGAGAGTTCTGATTTTCTCGCTATGCTATTTAGTGAGTTGCTACTGCATCGCTTATACCTATCAGCCACAATTTGACTCTTACGGAGCCAAAGATGGCTTGTCAATGAACACTATTAATGATGTTGTCAGTGATAACCGCGGTAATCTCTGGATAGCCACTCAAGCAGGTTTAAATCGCTTTGATGGTAAACACTTTACGATATTCGATACCACCAACGATCAATATGGCCCATCAGTTAAACACATTAAGAAGCTACATTTTGGTAAGCAGTTGTGGCTGATCATGCGTAATGATGGGCTAAACCTATATCACCCAGAAACAGAAATATTCGAATCCTTTAATAGTAAAAACAGTCCATTACCCGATGACATCATAGATATTCATCAAGATGACCAAGCTAATTTATGGGTAGCAACCAAACATAACGGCTTAATCTACTTCTCCCCATCAACTCGTACCATACTGAGGCACCTGACAAAAAACAGCCATACAGTACTGCCAAGCGAGGAAATCAATGTACTATTTAACGACAAATACAATCGTTTATGGCTCGGAACTGAGTCAGGCCTAGCGAGTATTGAACTTAAACATGACAAACTACATATCACCCCTTGGGGCAAGGGGCTGCAACAGATCAGCGCAATAGAACAAGGTAGTAGTAATACTCTGTGGGTCGCAACAGAACAACAAGGGCTCTATCTGTTAGACATAGACAATGAATCGTTGACCGCTATAGAAACCGAAGCATCACTGAAGAACAAAGCTATCTCGACACTCAAAAGAGATAAATTCGGCACTCTATGGATAGGCTTTCGAGCTCACGGTTTAGCACGTTTCTCTTTTAGCAACAGACGACTACACCGCTTTAATTCAGCCAGTGAAAATCGATATAGTATAAATAGCCCCGTCATTACCGCATTATGGATAGATGATGAGCAGCAGCTTTGGATAGGTAGTCAGGGAGGCGGATTAAGTAAAACCTTTTTAGATGCACAATATTTCGGACACATTCATGGCTTTAGCTTTAATAATAAAAACCTAGGTAACATGGATGTACGCGCAATAGTGCATGATAAAAAAAATAATCTTTGGGTAGGCACGGCGACGGGGGTTTATATTGCACCCGAATATTTACAGGGTAGCGACTCAGGCTTTGAGCTCTTTGATCCGCTAAACAGTCGTTTGGCACAAAGCTTCATTAGTTTCATCCAAATTGATCAGCAAGGCCAAATATGGATTGGTACTCGCGGTGATGGGCTATTTATCTACGCCAGCAACCGCAAAAGCTATATCCACTATTTGGCAGACAGTAGCGATAACAGCTTACCCAGTAACTACCTCTATTCACTGTTTTTTGATAACCAACAAACGCCTTGGGTCACCACAAAAGATAATGGTATTGCTCGCTATATCAATGTACAACAAGGGTTTAAGACGATAAATAAAACCACAACGCCAACACAACTGCCCACAAACGCCATCACAGCGATGACACAAGATGAGCAAGACAACTATTGGTTAACCTCTTTTACAGATGGCCTCATTAAGATGACATCATCTGGAGAGATCACACACTTCAATCTCGACTCGCCAACCCCTCTGCCCAAAGAGCACCTATTTTCGGTAGTCACAGGGACAGACAATCAGTTGTGGATAGCCAGTAATGAAGGGCTGCTGCGTTTTGATGTGAGCACCAAAAGTAGCCAGCTTTTTACCGATAAAGATGGCTTGGTGGATAACACCATCTACTTGCTATTTGCTGACCATGCGCAGCAATTGTGGATTGGTACAACCAAAGGTCTGACACACCTCAACCCTGACACATTAAAGACGACGAACTATACCGATATTGATGGCTTGCAGGACAACGAGTTTAATTTTAATGCCGCAACGCTTGGGCCTAACAACACCATATACTTAGGCGGCATAAATGGCTTTAACCATTTCAATCCTTCACAACTGCCTAAACGTCAGCCACCGGGCAAACCTATCATTAATGAGGTGCGTGTTCTCAACCAGCACAAATTACTGCCCAATGACGCCAATGACAGTAGCCATTTCTCATTACAGCTGTCTCATGAAGAGGATATCTTTTCACTGCACTATCACAGTCCTAACCTACATAAAGCAAAACGACTTATTTATGAATATCGGATGATAGGACTCAATGACACTTGGCTGCGGTCATCAGAGGAACAAAAAACCTATTTTACAGGCCTACCGCCAGGGCAATATATTTTCCAGGTTCGCGCCATTGATATCAACCAAAATAGCAGTGCCATTGCGCAACTTGCGGTAAGCATTACTCCCGCGCCTTGGCGTTCGTCTTGGGCCTATGCTCTGTACTTTTCATTGGCATTAATCATCATCAGTTTTCTCTTCTATCGCAAATGGTGGCAGTACCAACGGCAGAGTAAATTACTAAAAGAGATAGCTCAAAGTGAGCAACGTTTGCAGCTAGCCTTGTGGGGAAGTGGTGACGAATTTTGGGACTGGGATATTACGAGTTCGGTTGCGACTAGAGCTAATGTCTTTTTAAAATATCCAGATAAAGAGACTGAGCTCACACAAACTATGATAGCAAGCGTCCACCCCGAGGATCTCCCCACCGTTTCAGCCGTCGCCAATAGTTGTATCAACGATAAACAAGACAAGTTCTCTATCACTTATCGCGCGCTAGATCTTCATGGCGATTGGATTTGGGTGCTTAATAGAGGTCAAATTGTTGAACGCGATAGCAGGGGCCAAGGAATACGCATTGCCGGTACCATCAAAAATATCCAACAGCAGAAGGAAACTGAGCATCAACTTAGAGAGCTTAATCAAGATCTTGAAACAAGAGTCACCGCCAGAACCCAAGAGTTACAACAACGTAACGATGAGCTCAAACATACTCTGGATGAGCTGAAACACACCCAAGGGGAGCTGCTCGACAAAGAAAAAATGGCAGCGTTAGGAGGCTTAGTCGCTAGTATTACCCATGAAGTCAACACGCCCATTGGCATAAGCGTAACCGCCACTTCCCACCTGCAAGAGAGTGTTAATATTTTCAATCAACGTTACGCTCAAGGCGAAGTATCCCATGAAGATTTTGAGCAATATCAAAATGAGGTAGCAGAATGTTGTAAGCTAATGCTGTCCAATCTAGAACGTGCGTCAAGGCTTATCGCCAGCTTCAAAAAGGTGTCAGTGGATCAGTCACACGAAGATATTCGTGAGTTTGACCTGAATGCCTACTTAGAGGAGATATTTATCTCACTCAACCCAATGTTATCTCGTACGCCCCACACCTATCAGTACCAATGCCCAGAACAACTGATCATCAGAAGTACCCCTGGCGCCTTCTATCAAATTATCAGCAATTTATTCAACAATTCAGTGGCACACGCATACCCTGATGAGCGTTCTGGCCTTTTGTCACTCGTGGTGGAAAGAGACGATGATGGGATCACCATGACCTATAAAGATGATGGTTGTGGTATGGATGAATCGGTGCAGTCACAAGTGTTTCAACCCTTCTTTACCACCAAACGTGGTAAAGGCGGTAGTGGATTAGGGATGAATATCGTCTTTAACATCGTCACCCAAGTATTAAGCGGCAGCATACGTATTGAATCAACACCCGGTCAAGGCAGCACCTTTATTATTAAGCTTCCCAACAACTTGTTAGTCGAAAATTAGCCTTTAGCACTGATACGATTTTCAGCCCATATAACGCTTTCGCTGGAATATGGGACCATGGCCTTGCCCTTCTCCCCCATTTCCGGACCGATTAAGTCATTTATGCTCGTCACTTTTTTACCCACCAAACTTTAGCTGACACTAATTAACAAGGTTAAGTACTACGACATTATACGTTTGTTGAACGCCTAATTGTCTGTTATAAATAGATTAACAAGGAGGCGTCTATGACAATATTGATTGCAGAGATAATGAGTACCCGTGTGGTAACCATAGATATGGATGATCGGCTAACTGTGGTCAAAGAGATTTTTGATGCCGCCCCTTTTCACCACCTATTGGTGATAGAAGAGAGTAAGTTGCAAGGCGTACTCTCTGAGCGTGACTATCTGCGCACCTTAAGCCCTAACATTGGTGCGATAAACGAAACAGAAAGAGATAACGAGACCTTACAGCGCCGTGCACACCAAGTGATGAGTCGAGATCCTGTGACCATATCGCCACGTAAAAATATTAAACAAGCCAGTCAGCTGATGTTGCAGCATGAGATAGGCTGCTTGCCAGTGTTAGATAATGGCACCATTGTAGGTATCATTACTTGGAAAGATCTCCTGCGCGCGTTTAGCCAATCTTAGCTATTAATATTGCAAAGGCGAATCAAGCGATCCGCCTCCAGCGAGGCAATAAGCCAACCTCAACTCAGGTTAAATAGCCCAACCACCGAGATAAAACACCACTAAACCTAATGTAATGGCTAATACGCCAGGTTTTAGCGAACGCCATTCGCCACTGCATAACCGACCTATCACTAGGGTCACAAAGCCAAGCATGATACCTGTAACAATGTTGCAGCTTAATATAATAAATACCGCACACGTCAGCCCTGCCATGGCATCCACTTTGTCATTGAAGTCGAGTTTAGTAACATTGCTAAGCATTAATAAACCAACATACATCAAAGCTGGCGCCGTAGCGTAAGCAGGCACTAAGTAGCTCAGCGGTGCTAAAAACATCATCAGTAAAAACAGCACACCGACAATGGTGGCTGTCAGTCCAGTCTTACCACCAGCTGCGGTACCTGCTGCAGACTCAATATAAACCGCCGCAGGTGCCCCACCGACGACTCCAGCGAAAATACTACTAACGGAATCAGAGGTTAATGCCTTGCCGCCTCCGACAATGTTATCTTTTTCGTCAAGTAGTTCAGCTTGCCCAGCGACAGCACGAATCGTCCCCGTTGCGTCAAAAATTGCCGTCATCACCAACGCCAACACAATCGGTAATACCACAGGGTTCAGTGCTCCCATTATGTCTAGCTGACCAATCAGCGATTGCTCCGACAGCAGATCAGGCAAGGCAAATAGTCCTTGATAGGTTACACTCGGGTCGAAGGCTAAACCAAATAGCGACAGCGCGATAATAACCAACAAAATGCCGCCAGGCACACCACGACGCTCAAGACCTATGGTCGCTGCGAGTCCAATAATCGTGGCCAAAACAGGTAGGCTATGAATGTCACCGAGCTTCACTGGCAAGCCTGCATCATTGGCGACAATGAGTTGGACGCTATTGGTAGCAATCAATAGTAGAAATAAACCAATACCGATACCAGTTCCATGGGCAATACCTTTTGGCAAGTTGGTCAGTACCCACTGACGCACGCCCGTAACGCTCACTAAGGTAAACACAATCCCCATTAAAAAGATCGCCCCTAAAGTAACGGGTATGGAGATCCCTTGGCCTAACACCATACTAAATGCGGTAAAGGCCGTCAGTGAAATCGCGCATCCGATGGCCATAGGTAAATTGGCCCACAACCCCATCATTAACGAACCGAATGACGCAATTAAACAGGTTGCGATAAATACGGCTGCAGGGTCAAAGCCTGCGGTACCAAGCATATTGGGTACAACGATCACTGAATACACCATGGCTAAAAACGTAGTAAAGCCCGCAATCATCTCCCGCTTTAGCGTGCTGCCTCGAGCAGAAATTGAGAAATAGTTATCCAGTAGGGATTGGGTAGGTACAACGGGGGTATCGAGCGCCTGTTCAGACTTCATTATTTATTACCTTTTTTGATCTCTTAATTTGGAAGGCTATGGCAAGTTAGAGCCCCACTCAAAAGAGCGGGTGAGAGATCCACTGAGTACTTTTTGATGTACCTAACGTGACCTGCAAGTGAGTGCTTTAGCAACACACTTATGGGGGTAAGCAAATACTTACCCATAACACAGCCTTGGTTGGGCGCGAATTCTACAGCAAAGCAAACTTGATAAACTAGAGCAAAGTACCAAAACTGTCGAACTTTTTATTCATCACCCATAACAAGGTAAATATCATTACCTGCGACCAATCCCCACACCGTTCCCCCAACCATCAACAACAAACTAAAGCACATAAAATCAGACTGTTATAAGGCTACCAAACGAGTAAGTCATGGCCTAGATATAAAGTATTCATATTCTTTCATAAGTTATCAAGGTTCATTCATTGCAGGCCACACTGCCATTCACAACCATCCCCTAATATAAGCGTCATAGACATAAGATCAACTTAAGAGAGTGAGTCATGACACAACTAAATCGAGCTGATACATCCACCAAGGTGAAATCCAAGGAGTTCAAAGCTCTCGGTTTTATCATCTTTCTCCTATTTCCCATTCTAACGGTCACAGGCATCAGTGTTTACGGCTTTGTTATTTGGATGATTCAAGCATTCGGTGGCGTTGTCGCCCACTAACCCTAACTCAATACACTAGCGAATCTTTTTAAGGATGCTGTTATGAAATGGTTTATCAACATTTGGCGCACACTCAACCAACCAGCCAAATACCTTACCTTAGGCACAATTAGCCTCTCGGCCTTTTTGATGGGGATTATTTTCTGGGGTGGATTCAACACTGCCCTTGAATTAACCAACACAGAAGAGTTCTGCATTAGCTGTCACAGCATGGAGAGCAAACCCTATCAAGAACTCCAGCAAACTGTGCACTGGTCAAATCATTCTGGCGTACGAGCCACCTGCCCAGACTGCCACGTTCCCCATGAGTGGAGTCGTAAAATTGGCCGCAAAATGGAAGCCTCTCACGATGTCTGGGGCTGGCTACTGCAAAGTGTCAACACAGATGAAAAGTTTGAAAACAAACGTTTAGAGATGGCCAGCAGAGAGTGGAAGCGTTTCGATCGTGACAACTCATTGGCGTGCAAAAATTGCCATGACTATGACTCTATGAAGTGGGATGAGATGTCAAAGCTTGCGCAAAAGCAGATGAAACGTGCTGCCGAGCTAGATCAAAGCTGTATCGATTGCCACAAAGGTATCGCGCACAAACTGCCAGACATGGGTACCTCTCGCGCACCAGAACTTATTGCGCAAGTTGGCTCAGGCGAAAGTACGCTGCAGGTGGGCGACAGCTACTTTACCGCCCTCACTAAGCCACTTTACTTCAATGAGAAAACCGATGTTGAGGCGGGAACCCTCAATATTGCCACTAAGGTTACAGTGCTAGAAACCAAAGGGAATCGTGTCAAAGTGGGAATTGATGGGTGGCGTAAAAAAATTGGTGCTGGACGAGTTATCTATTTCGATTTCGGTCTGAATATACTCTCCGCGCAACTATCAAAAGATGCAGCCCTGGAAGAGGGAGTGATGGAAGTTTTTGAAGAGAAAGAAGATCCCATGACAGGTCTAAAATGGCAACGGGTTGAAGCGAAAATCTGGACCGACAAAGACTATCTTGTCAAAGACCTTCAGCCACTTTGGGACTATGCACGTGAAACCTACTCAAGCAGCTGCAGTGTTTGCCACACTCAACCCGCTGAAGCACATTTTGACGCCAACTCTTGGCCAGGTATGTTCCAAGGCATGATCGCATTCGTCAATATGGACCAAGACACCCAGGCGTTAGTACAAAAGTACTTACAAGAACACTCATCGACTTTCGATAAGTCAGCGCACTAAAAGGAGATAACCATGAACAGAAGAGAATTTTTAAAAGGCCTTGTCGCCACCTCTTATGTGACCCTTAGCGGTGCGTCGGTATTAGCACCACTTAATGCCCTTGCGGCCGCTGGTGCAAAGAATAATGATGGCTGGCTCACGACTGGTTCACATTTCGGTGCCTTCAAAATGAAGCGTAAAAACGGCATGATCGATCAGGTTGTCCCGTTTGACTTAGACAAGTATCCAACCGACATGATCAACGGCGTTAAAGGCCTCGTCTACAACCCGTCAAGAGTGCGTTACCCTATGGTGCGCCTAGACTTCCTGCTTAATGGTCATAAGAGTGATACTAGTCAACGTGGTGACTTTCGCTTTGTACGTGTGACTTGGGATAAAGCCCTATCGCTGTTTAAAGATTCACTTGATGAAGTGCAAACGAAATATGGTCCTTCGGGACTTCACGCGGGCCAAACTGGCTGGCGAGCTACTGGTCAATTGCATTCCAGCACCAGTCATATGCAACGCGCAGTGGGGATGCATGGCAATTTCGTCAAGAAAATTGGTGACTACTCAACTGGTGCAGGACAAACCATCTTGCCTTACGTTCTGGGGTCAACTGAAGTTTATGCCCAAGGGACCTCATGGCCGTTAATTCTTGAAGAGTCTAACACCATCATTTTGTGGTCTAACGATCCGTACAAAAACCTGCAAGTGGGTTGGAACGCCGAAACCCACGAATCATACGAATATCTTGCACAACTTAAAGAGAAGGTAAAGCAGGGTAAAATCCGTGTGATCAGTATCGACCCTGTGGTGACTAAAACGCAAAAGTACTTAGGTTGCGAGCAACTATACGTTAATCCACAGACAGATGTGGCCCTAATGCTAGGTATCGCCCATGAGATGGTCACTAAGCAGCTGCATGATCTGAAATTCATTGACGGCTATAGCCTAGGGTTTGATCGATTCTTACCTTACCTGATGGGTGAGTCCGATGGGGTGGTGAAAACCCCTGAGTGGGCGAGCCAGATCACTGGTGTTAGTGTTGAGATCATTCGAGACTTGGCTAAAGTGATGACCAAAGGTCGCACACAAATAATGATGGGCTGGTGTATTCAGCGTCAACAACATGGTGAGCAACCCTATTGGATGGCTGCAGTCCTTGCAACCATGATTGGCCAAATCGGTTTACCTGGCGGCGGTATTAGTTATGGCCACCACTACTCAAGTATTGGTGTTCCTTCATCCGGTGCCGCAGCGCCTGGTGCGTTCCCACGCAACTTAGATGAAGGCCAAAAGCCACTATTTGATAGTAATGACTTTAAAGGCGCCAGCAGCACCATTCCAGTTGCCCGCTGGATAGACGCTATTTTAGAACCAGGCAAAACTATCGATGCCAATGGCTCAAAAGTCACTTACCCTGATATTAAGATGATGGTGTTTTCCGGTAACAATCCGTGGAACCATCATCAAGATAGAAACAAGATGAAACAGGCTTTCCAAAAGCTGGAGTGTGTCGTCACTATTGATGTGAACTGGACAGCAACCTGTCGCTTCTCAGATATCGTGCTTCCAGCGTGTACCACCTTTGAGCGTAACGATATTGATGTTTATGGCAGCTACGCCAATCGCGGAATTTTAGCAATGCAAAAGATGGTTGAGCCGCTGTATGAAAGCTTATCTGACTTTGAGATATTCACGCGTTTTGCTGCCATCATGGGCAAAGAGAAAGCCTATACTCGCGGAATGACCGAATTTGATTGGCTCAAGAAGCTGTATAACGACTGTAAGTCTGATAATGCAGGCAAATTTGAGATGCCAGATTTCGATACCTTCTGGCAGCAAGGTTATGTTCACTTTGGTGAAGGTAAACCATGGACTCGTCATGCAGATTTTAGGAATGACCCAGAGATCAATCCACTTGGCACGCCATCGGGGTTAATTGAGATCTTTAGCCGTAAGATAGCGCAGTTTGATTATGATGACTGCCCAGGTCATCCAACTTGGATTGAAAAGACTGAACGCAGCCATGGTGGACCTGGGTCTGACAAGCACCCAATATGGATGCAATCGTGTCACCCCGACCACCGCCTGCACTCACAGATGTGTGAGTCACAAGACTACCGTGAAACCTATACGGTTCAAGGCCGTGAACCTGTGTACTTAAACCCTGTTGATGCCAAAGTTCGTGGTATCAAAGATGGTGACCTAGTACGAGTATTCAACGATCGAGGTCAACTGCTAGCGGGTGCAGTGGTATCCAACCGCTTCCCACAAGGCGTGATTCGCATTCACGAAGGCGCTTGGTACGGTCCGGTAGGCAAAGATGGCAGCAAACAAGGCGGTAACGAGTTAGGCGCACTCTGTAGCTATGGGGATCCAAATACCTTGACTCAAGATATTGGTACCTCCAAGCTTGCACAAGCTTGTTCGGCTTACACTTGCCTGGTCGATTTTGAAAAATATCAGGGTAAAGTGCCACTGGTCAGCGCATTTAGCGGTCCAATCGACACACAAATTTAATAGTTGTCGGCCCATTGAGTGGCCACAGGAGAGAAATAGATGAATGATAAGCACTCATATGACACAGCCATGAATCAAGCAAGAAGCATGGTTTACAAGCTGCTTTCGTCACTGTTTGCTAAGGAGCTAGATCATCAGCTACTGCACGAGTTGACTAGCCCACAAGCACAAGCTTTCTTCACTCAATTGGCCAGCGAACCTAAATTTGCTGACGATGTCACCACGCTAACGTCTGTGCTCAATAAACTTAACACTGACAAGGCATTACTCGAGTTGGCCGCTGATTACTGCGGACTATTCTTAGTCGGCACTAAACACAGCGCTAGCCCTTACGCTAGCCTGTACACGCACCAAGCAAACGATAACGCTGATGAAGTACTGCTATTTGGTGAACAGCATCAACAGATGCTCAATTACCTACAGCAAAGTCAATTGCAAGTGCAATCGGCGTTCCCTGAGCCTGCAGATCATATCGCGGTGATCTTAGCCTATGTTGCGCACCAATGCGGTATTAGCGATGATGCAACCCAGCTCAAGTTTATCAGCCAATATCTCAACAGTTGGCTGGCTAAATTTAGCGATAAGGTTAAGGCAGCAGACAGTGGCCACTTTTATAGTGCCCTAGCCAGCCTCACTCAGTCATGGGTGACAGCTGATTGTGAGGCACTGGCACACACCAACTAGCGTTAATGACCCCGAAAAAAAAGCGCCGAATCTAGCGGCGCTTTTTTATGCAACCAGAGGTTGAAAAGGAGCACTGACTGATTTCATTGGTAACCCCGGTAGCAAAAGCCTATAGTGGTAACCCTTCCACGTAGCGAATCGATATCGATCTAGGCTTGTTGCGTTTTTCGCAAGGAGTTACCTATGTCCCCCGTACGCCTTCGCTATCAAACCCTCGAGTTTCCTGATACCGATATTCATGTTCGCAGCCTAAGAGATAGGCAAGAATTTGCCGATCCTCTAGGCGAAGCCAATGCACTTGGAATCTCCTCTGCACAATGGTCACTGTTTGGTGTGATCTGGGATTCAGGTCGTGCTTTAGCGCACGAAATGGTGGCATTTGATATCGCAGGAAAGCGCATTCTTGAGGTGGGTTGTGGTATGGCTGTGGCCAGCTTACTGCTTAACAGTCGAGAGGCCGATATTACCGCCACCGATTATCACCCGGAAGCGGGCAATTTTTTAATTGAAAATGTACGGTTAAATCAGGGAAGCGACATTCCATTTTTGCGCACAGACTGGAACAATTTAAACGACGGTCTAGGGCAATTCGACCTCATCATTGGTGCAGACCTGCTCTATGAACGCGAACATATAGAGTTGCTATCCCAATTCATTCACCGTCATACCAAGCCCGATGGTGAGGTCATACTCATCGACCCGGGTCGAGGCAATCATGCGCAGTTTAGTAAGAAGATGTGCGCACTAGGCTACAGTCATCTGCAGCACAAAATCATGCCGGCCAGCGATATGTCCTCTTCATTCAAAGGGCAGATGCTCTGCTACAGCAGAACATCGTTAACACCGGACTAATTTAGGCCTAACGCTTACCTCTGCGACCGCGTTGCTTAGCACGGCGCTTTTGTGCCGATTGGCTGTTTTTTCCTGAGAGAGACATCTTGGTTAAGTCAGGCTCAAAGCCCGGGAGCCACTGCTGAGGTAAACGTTTATCAAGCAAGATTTCAACCTCCTCTAACAGCAGCGCATCCTCTTCACAAAATAGGGTCACCGCGACACCTTTATTACCTGCACGCCCAGTGCGACCGATACGGTGCACATAATCTTCAGCAACAAATGGTAACTCATAGTTCACCACATAGCTGAGTGAGTTAATGTCGATACCTCGTGCTGCCACATCGGTTGCAACCAGTACGCTAATCTCCCCCTGCTTAAAACCATTCAAGACCGCCTCGCGATTTCCTTGAGATAGGTCACCGTGGAATGCATTGGCACTTATGCCACTTGCGCTTAAACGCTCCGCTAACTTATCAGCCGCCACCTTTTTGCGACTAAAAACCAACACTTGTTGCCAATTTCCTGTAACAATGAGATGACTAAGAAGCGCAAATTTTTTGTCACTATCCACCGCATAGACACGTTGCTCTATATCTTGGCTAGCACTATTAGTTTGACCAACCTCGAGACGCTTAGGCGCGTTCAGCAGCGTGCTACTCAACGCTAACACTGATTCATCAAGGGTGGCTGAAAACAGCATAGTTTGGCGCTTGGTTGGCAATTGCGCCACAACCGCTTGGATCTCATCTTTAAAGCCCATGTCTAACATGCGATCCGCTTCGTCAAACACTAAATGCTTTAGATGCCCTAAGGACAACGATCCACGTCGTAAGTGGTCGAGTAAACGCCCAGGTGTCGCCACCAGCAGATCGACGCCTTGGCTTAACTTAGCTTGCTGCGCCTCAATGCTGACGCCACCATACACAATCCCCGCCGTGAGTGAGGTCAGCTGGCCATAGCTAACAATCGCTGCATGTACTTGTAATGCCAGTTCTCGGGTTGGCACCAGTATCAGCGCCCTCACTGGTGCTAACGAGGCTGATTCGTTTAACCGTTTCTCGTCATCAAGTAAGCATTGCAAGATAGGTAAGCCAAAACCTGCGGTTTTGCCGGTCCCCGTCTGTGCCGATGCCAATATATCCTGATTGGCTAAAATAGCAGGAATCGCTAACTGCTGAATTTCTGTCGCCTGACTAAACCCAAGCAACTTAATCGCTTCGAGTAACGGCTCAGCAAGCGGAAATTGAGAAAAAGACATTAAAAAGCCTACACATTGACACAAGACTAAAGGAGGCAAAAGTTTATCAGATTTTACCGATAAAGGTTAACCAAGCACGGCACCCTATTAAGAATGATTACTACTCAATGGCAGCGCTTTTGTCAGGCGCTATACTTTACTACACGCTTATTTAATAATTCCCCTTAGAGGTTACTATGAAAAAGACGCAACTCGCTTCGGCTATCACCTTAACCTTGCTTAGTAGTAGTCTATTGGCTAATGAAACACCCGCGACCTATGGTGGTGAGAGTGAATTAAATGGGGTACACAACCGCTGTATCGTGCGCCTAAAAGACAATACAGATAGTGGCACTGTACAAGGTATTGCCCATAAAAAGCTGACCAAAGCGAACCAACTTTCTGGTAAAAGTGCCAGCCTTAAACATCTGTATATAAACAGTATTAAGGGCTTTACTATTACCATGCCCTGCGCGGCAGCAAGCAAGGCATTTGGCCAAGACAATGATGTGGCGAGTCTTACCCCGGACAGCATTATCAGCGTTAGCAGAGGTAAGCCCAATCGAGGAGGCAACGACTCTGTTGCGCAATCAACCCCTTGGAGTGTGACACGGGTCGGCGGACCACTGGATGGTTCTGGCAGCACAGCTTGGGTAATCGATACTGGCATAGATCTCAGTCACAAAGACCTTAATGTGGATCAAAGCAGAGGTTTTTCGGCATTCAGTGACAAGCGTAACCGTAGTTTCAATGACGGTCATGGTCATGGCACTCATGTTGCTGGCACTATAGCAGCCAAAAATAATACCATAGATGTCGTCGGCGTTGCGGCCGGTGCCACAGTTGTGCCAGTAAAAGTGCTCGACTCCCGCGGTTCTGGCTCCACCTCAGGTGTCATTGCTGGCGTAGATCATGTGGGGGCCAACGCCCAAGCTGGCGATTGCGCCAACATGAGCCTAGGTGGAGGGGTCAGTACAGTGCTAGATGATGCGGTTAAAGCGGCGGCACTGAAATCGGGGGCTTTTTTCGTACTCGCTGCGGGAAACGATGGTGACAATGCCAATAACCACTCACCAGCGAGAGCCAATGGCAGCAACGTGTTTACCATCTCGGCAGTAAACAGCAGCGATAATATGCCGAGCTGGTCCAACTTTGGTAACCCTCCAGTGGACTATGCTGCACCAGGGGTTAGTATTCTCTCCCTCAAGCGCGGCGGTGGCACAACGACGATGTCCGGCACATCAATGGCCGCCCCAGCGGCCTGTGCGGTGCTAATGCTGAGCAATGGTACGCCATCAACAAGCGGCGTGGCGGGTAATGACCAAGATGGTAATCCTGACCCAATCATCTCGTTATAAATGTCATTAACCGGGCGAGGTTATGTGCGGTTAAAAACTCAAGCCCGAGCTGTTAGTAAACAATCGCTCGGGCTTATTCTTTGGCAGCGAGTTTATCTGCTAAGGCATCAATTGACTCCTGCCACAGGTTATATAGCGCTGAATAACTCTCACTATTGAATCCGTCTAACTCTAGGGTTTTACAGCGCTCACTCAACGCGAGTAGGCCCATGCTGGCACTACTCCCTTTGAGCGCATGAAGTATTTGCTCCGTGTTACTAGGGAGTGTTGCCAAAGCTTGCATCTGCTTGAGACTCGAATCAACAAATAACACTTGCATCTCCTTAAGTGCTGGCACACCTAAATAGGTAAGGTCTTCATCTAACTGCTGCTGGTTAAGCAGCGCATGGGGGTCAAGTGTTATGGCTGGCATCACTGGCGTTTGTTCTTCATCGTGTTGATGACTATCTAGGTCATTATGATTGACCACACCAATCCAACTCGCTAACGCTTGCATATTAAGGGGCTTTGCTAGCACCGCCTCAAAACCTGCATCATGGTAGATGTTAATGTCATCGGTTTGGATTTGCGCGGTAAATGCAGCAATTGCGACCTCTTTTCCACAACGATCTGCCACCGACTTTAATTCATTTAACAAGGTAATACCTGAACCGTCCCCTAACTGAATATCCAACATAATTGCATCATATTGCGCTGCCTTTTGCGCAGTATAATGAGCTCTGGCATCGGCACAGCTAGTGACTAATACAGACTCATGACCAAGATGCCCTAAAAACCCCTGAGCAACCATGGCATTAACGCTGTTATCCTCAATCACTAATACCCGCTTAGGCTCAACCTCAGGCAACACGGCAGCAACGGGTCTACACCCTTGCTGACAAATGTCTAGCGGTACACTAAAGCCAAATGTCGAACCGCGACCCGCTTCACTGTCGACCCAGATGCCGTTTCGCTGAGAAGTCGGGCTCTCCATTAACTCCACCAGCTCTTTACTGATAGCCAATCCGAGTCCCGTTCCACGAGTTCGGCCCTGATTTGGCTGGCTACTATAAGCTTTGAACAACTGCGGCATGGCAGCCTGAGAAATTCCCACCCCCGTATCACTGATCTCAAACTGCAGCTCAGATTGAACAATTTTCACCGTCAAGGTGATCTCTCCCTCTGGGGTAAACTTAATCGCATTGCCTAAAAGATTAAATAGCACTTGGCGTAATTTAGGCCCATCGATATTAATACACTGGGGTAAAGGGGGTTTAACTTGCCGCAGTGACAGTCCAGATAAACCTGCACCAGCCATCATAATGGCCACCACCTCATCAAGGAGCTCACTGATATCGACAGGACGCGGCTCATTAGTTAACTTCCCTTGCTCTAAACGAGAAAAATCTAAAATATCATTTAACACCGTTTGCAATAACGTACCGCTGTATTGCGACAAGGCAAGCATCTGTTTTTGTGCAGCGGGAAGCGGCGAGTGCCCCAATAATGTCAGCGTACCTAACAACCCATTGAGTGGCGTACGGATCTCATGACTCATGGTAGCCAAGAACAAAGACTTAGCTTGATTGGCCTGCTCTGCCATCTGCCGAGCGGCAGCATGCCCTTTTGCTTCAGCATCAAGCTGAGTATTAGCTAAGGCCAACTCCTGGGTACGAGCAATCACAGTGCTCTCAAGTGATGCTTTATGCGCTGTCAGCTGTGAAGCACTTTCTTGAAGTTCGGACTGTAAACGCAGATTTTGGTCAGTCTTTTGCTTAAATACCTCAATGGCTGAAGCCATCGCTGTCAATTCGTCATCGCCGTGAGGATCAAGCGCGACGTGGCTATCTCCCAGGCTCAACCGAGACATAGCTTCGGTCGCTTCATTTAACCGCAGGGCAATACCTTTATAGATAACACGGTAGATGACCAACAGCATGAGCACCAACATTGATATCCCTGTGGCCCACAAGCCTGATTTAGCCCAAAAAAGTTGCTGTAAAAATTCGCCACGCGCATCATCTGCTTGTGACTGCTGGGCACTCATTGCACGATCAACAGACTTATTGAGTTCACCAAGTTTATCTGTCAAATGTTGCAACGCAAGTCCCTGCTGAGCCAAGACTTTCACATACTGCTGCTGTAAAAGTAAGCTTGCGTCTACCCCGCGTAATATAACTAACTCTTGATCTAATGCCGTGGCTCTTACAGGGTCTCTCACCAGCCCCTTAAGCAACTCCAGCGGCATAAGGTCGATGTTAGCAAGCCGTTGCGAAGCTGCTTGCTCTTGTTCTGTGCTCACTCCCTGATTGAGTTGATAGCCAGTAGCGATGGTTTTACTCAGCACGCTCGACATACTCGTCATAAGCGAGTTAAGCCCTGATTGCTGCTCTGGTGATTGCAGCAGCTGCCCTATCAATGCAATATGATGTACTAAGGTTAAGGCTCTATCGAGTCGCTCTCGAATATCAAGATCTTGCTCTATGATGGTATCTAGCAAGTGCGCACTTTGGTCTGCCCCGACAACTTGTGGGTAGGCTAAACTTAATTTTGCCAATATGGCAGAATCCACAACAGCCAATTCAGCTTCAAGTAAACGGCTGCTCCGTGTCGCCGCTTCGACTAAAGATTGCCCTTCTAGGCCAAGGCGCTGTGCCATGGTTAAACGCTCACCAACTTGCCGACCCAGTTGCGACAGATCGTGAATAATCTCCCCAGCAGCATATTCCAATCGCTTGTCGTCTTGAACATTAAGCGATTTAAGCTTTGCTATTGCTCCCAATAAGTTACTACTTTCAAGAGAGAGCTTTCGTCCCAAGAATGCGCGTTGGGCCTCCTCTTCCACCCGCTCTAGCCCTTGAGCGTTATCCAGCAGAGCATTAGAGGATTGCATCAATTGACGCGCCGCTTCAGAGGCCGGAAGCGCCTCTTCATAAAGATACTTGTCAGCTAACTTAACCCAATAGAGTGATAAGCTACCTAGGCTAACCAACAAAAGCAGTAGCAAGCCAAGCATGCTGAATGCCAACATTAAACGGCCAACAAGACTCTTGCCTGATAACGATAAAGCGCCCACACTGATTCCTTAAACTGTTATGATAGCGAGTGTTGTAAAGGATTATGTTCACCCTAGATTTGAGACTAAACACGTGACCAAGAAGATGCAATATACCACTTATTTTCTCGTGGCTTGCTTGAATTTTATAGCAACCTTTGTTGTTGTAGCCGCCAATACCTCTTGGCCATTGGAGCAGCGTTATCCCTTTAACGCCAAACTACAAACCAGCAAGTCTGTCACGTTTCACCCCTTATCTCATGTCCAAAAAACTTGGAACCTATGTGTATTGGTGCCACACCTCAAAGATGCGTACTGGATAGGTATCGACTATGGGTTAGCCACACATGCTAAACAGCTAGGGGTCAGTTTAGAGTTATTTGAAGCCGGTGGCTATTACGGTAAAGCGCAACAACTCGAGCAGTTAAGCCACTGCATGTCAGCCCCTTTCGATGCAATCTTACTCGGAAGCGTCGATCCACTTTTACTCAACAGCTATCAAGGCCAAATCAGCAAACCCATTATAGCCCTGGTTAATCGTATCGACAGCCCGCTGATCACCACCCGTGTTGGCGTCAACTGGTATCAGATGGGATGGGTTGCTGGCCACTATATTCAGCAGGCAGTGTTGCGTCAAAGCACAAAAACACCACCACAACTGGCACTGCTCACCGGGCCTGAAAGGGTTGGCGGTAGCGCATGGGTTGAGCAGGGGGTTTTAGCAGCCCTGGAACATAGCACTGTGACCATCTCATCAATTCGCCATGCCGATAACAATCGTGACCTCTATCGTGACCAACTGCACCACCTGCTCAACGATCACATACCAGATTATATACTTGGTAGCGCAGTCGCGGTTGAGGCAGCGGTTGGCGAGTTACAGCATAGGGGTTTAGATTCGGTACAACTTGTCAGCAGTTACCTGTCTCCAGCAACGCTACGGGGCTTGTATCGTAATAGAGTGGCTTTTAGTAGTGACGACCAAGTGGTTTTACAAGGTAAACTGGCGATAGATATCACTGTGAGGGAATTACAAGGTGCTGCTGCCTATGGTGATATAGGCCCAAAGATTTTAGGCCTGAAAGCGGGTAAAAAGCAGCTAAGCAACCTTAATTACAGCCTTGCTCCCGCGGACTTTTACCCCATCTACCGTATTGATAATTCAGCTAAAGATTAGTCTTCAACCCTAGCTGCAAACAGGTAGCCTTCACCGTGAACCGTCACAAACAGTTCTGCAGCTAACTTGTTTCTGAGACGGCGAATAATGACATCGATGGTTCTGTCGTTGACGTCCTGATCTCTATGACTAGTTTGCTGCATCAAACGTTCACGAGATAACACTTGCTGAGGATGTAGAGCAAAGGCCGTTAACAGCTCAAACTCCGCCTTGGTCAACTTAATCACCTCATCACCATAAGTGAGCTTACGATTATTAAGTGCTAAGCAATAGCCCTCAAACTCAATGAGGTCATCATTTCGTTCCAGCTGAGTAATCACCTCTTGCTGCGCCTTTTTCACCAGCGACATACGCCATAAGAGGTTCTTGACTCGCACCAGTAGCTCACGCAGTTCAAAAGGCTTAGTGACATAATCATCTGCGCCCATTTCGAGGCCAATAATTTTATCGATAGCTTCATCTCGGCCGGTGACCAAAATAATACCCACATCTGAACGGCTTCTTAGGTCTCGGGCTAAACTCAAGCCATCCACACCAGGTAAATTGATATCGAGCATCACTAAATCGATATGCTGACTGCTGAATTGATGCCACATCTGCTCACCATCCTCAGCCTCTAAGACTCGGTAACCCTCTTTTTCAAAATAGCCTTTTAGCCTCGCGCGGATCACGGCCTCGTCATCAACAACTAGTACAGTATTGGCCAACGAAGTATGCGCCATCGAATCGCTCCAGAAAAAGTTACTTAAAGGTTATCACTCATTATTCACATATTTTCACATTTTCATATAAGCAATATCTCAAATATGCGAACTGACGCCCATTTTATGTCGTATGGCCTTAAGACTGACTCACAGACAGAGCGACCACGCTAAGCTTCGACACCTAAGCCAACACAATACGGATAGCACCTCACAAATATAAACCAAGATTTTTACACCACGCCCATGTTAGCTTATGCTTACTCTACAGCGTTTAGTTAAACACCACAGTGTGAGGACAGGTTATGGATGAAAGGCGACAATTTTCGCGGATCTTATTTGATGCCAATGCAACGCTCACCCAGCAAGGTAACGTCTGGCCAACCATCATCCACGATCTCAGTCTCAATGGCGTCCTGTTAGAGCAACCCCAAGGGTTTAGCGTCACCGATGACCCCATTGCTTTAAGTTTTACTCTAGGTGACTCTGAGATAGTGGTTTCTATGGAAACTAAACTTGTTTATCAAAAAGAGGGACAGTTGGGCTTAGAGTGCCTGCATATCGACGTCGATAGCATTAGCCACCTGCGCCGTATGCTGGAACTTAACTTAGGTGATGCCTCACTGCTCGATCGTGAGCTACGATTATTTGTTGAGGTTCACGAACAAAGTTAAGCGGCATTAATACACCATACGTGTTTCGAAAGGGGAATGAGTTTCCCCTTTTTTGATCAACCCACTAGGCGATATCAATAGCAGGACCCATTCATGCCTCCAACTTGCGCGTTATCCCACACCATTGTTGATGATTTTTTGGCGCCAGCCTGCGACGACTTTGTGGAAATTTTGTATCAAGACGATGAGATTCTATTAATTAATAAACCCAGTGGACTGCTCAGTTTGTCGGGAAAAAATCCGCTTAATTGGGATTCGGTACATTACCGTTTAGTGCACGGTCAACAAGGGCTTACGCCGCCCTTTCCTCATGCCAAACTCCCACATAGGTTAGATTTTGGCACATCTGGCATAATGGTGGTGGGACTCAACACCGAATCGGCGCAGCATCTCAATCTACAGTTTCAAGCACGCACCATCCAAAAACGTTATATCGCTATGCTGGAAGGTTGGGTGAGCGAGGAGCAGGGACAGATCAACGCCGCAATAACCAAAGATAAAACCCTTTTTCCGCGGGTAAAAATCTGCCAAATCACAGGTAAGCCAGCTATCAGTGAATATAGGGTCATTCAACGGCTAGCAGAACCACCTTGTAGTTTGGTGCAATACACCCCTATCACAGGGCGTACACACCAATTACGCATCCACAGCCTAACGATGGGCCATCCCATTCTGGGCTGCGACCTGTATAAAAGTACTCGTAGCGAACAGATGGCAAGCCGCTTAATGCTACACGCCAGTGAGTTGCATTTTGAGCACCCCACTAGCCACAAGCGAGTTAATGGCCTGTGTCCTAGCCCTTTTTAATCAAACTTACAGGCATCATTCTGCCCCAAAACCTTACAGGCGCTGCAAACTCAATGCAGCGCACCGCCCGCGGAGCATCGGCGAACTATCCCAGCTTAATCTCAATTAATCAGCTCTAACAATTCATGAATGGTCTTAATGGGATTGATTTTGGCCCCTAGGCCTTCCATCGATTTATGATAATTACGATAAGGAATGAAGATCTCGGTGAAGCCATGCTGCACAGCTTCTTTCACCCGCGGCACACCGCTGTCGATTGGACGCACGTCACCATTTAAGCTGAGTTCCCCCATGATACAGGTCGTTCTTGGTACCACGAAATCATTAAGGCTACTGAGCAGTGCCGCGACTAAAGCTAAATCAATACAGGTTTCAGATTCATCAATTTTTAGACCACCGACCAGATTAAAATAGGTGTCGTGGAAAATTTTAGTTCGAGTATGTTTACGTAGAATCCCCGTAAGCATCTTAATCCGATTCATGTTGAGTCCCACGCATACGCGCTGAGGAAACTCCCCTTCGGTTTCGGTCGTTAAACATTGGATCTCTAACAGCAGATTGCGGTTGCCCTTACGGATACAAGTGATAGCAGCACCCGGAGAGTCGGTCGTTGACCCTGACAAAAAGATTTCACTTGGGTTATCAACGCTAATCATACCGCGCTCAGTCATCTTGAAAATACCAACAGTATCAACGTCACCAAAACGGTTTTTGTTGGCGCGCAGCGTGCGAACTTGACCATCGTTACACTCTAAATGTGTGAGGCAATCAACGATGTGGATCAGCGTTTGTGGTCCAGCGGTTTCATTGTTTTTGTTGACATGTGCCACCAGAAACATGGTGACATTGTTTTGCTTACAATACTGAGTCAGTGCTTGGGCTGAACTTTTTACCTGTGACGGCGAGCCAGGACTGCCATTAGCCAGGTCGGTGACAACAGCTTGAATGGAGTCAATCACGGCAAACTTGACCTGCTTGGCTTCAAGCTCAGCAATGATGGCTTCGACACTGGTTTCGGCCATCAAGAATAAATTATCCTCATTGCAATCTAGCTTTAGGCGATTAACGCGGTTTTTAAACTGCGATAATGACTCCTCTGCAGTACAGTATAACGATGGCATCAATTGCGACATACGTGACACCAAATCAGATAAAATAGTGGTTTTACCTGCACCAGGATCACCTGAGATAATATTTACAGAGCCTGTCGTTAAGCCACCGCATAACACGCGATCGAGCTCGCCAATACCTGTCAGCATTTTTTTGGCTTCGAACTCTTCCACTTCGCTAAGTTTCTTAGAGCCACCACCCACAGCACCAGCATACCCGGAGACTGAAGTACTGGCCGACTTGCTCGCCCCTAAACGCACTTCGGTAATAGTATTCCACTCATGACAAGCGTTGCACTGCCCTTGCCACCGAGGGAAGTCTTGTCCACATTCACTGCACACATATGCTGTTTTAATCTTAGCCATAATAAGTTCTAAATCGTTATTTGATATAAAGAGGTCGCCAGAAATAACCATAATGGCTTAAACTGTAGCCACGGTGATCGATAATATTTATTGCCTAATTTATCAACAGTCAAATGTCGTTTTATCATTGATAAACATATGGCTATCAAGTTTTATTGGTTTTGGCCGACACAAGAGTAACAGCCAGAGATTCAATTAGCATCAGAAAAAGAAATCGACCATGAGTTTAGAGCAACACAATGCATTAATCGAACAGCTAAAACCGTTACTCATGGAAGATAATTTTCATGAGCTGTTTGAGCATTTAACCTCTGATGAAACTAACTCAACCCGATTCCTACTTAAAATGGAGCTTAACCGCCTCTCTTCGCTATGCACCAGGGTGATAGATTTAAGAGATAAGTCAGAACTCCCCTGCAATAGTTTTACTAGCGGTTCACAAACCCATTTTCTCGATGAGCCCGCTAAATCCAGTTTTATTGAGACGCTTGCGCTCTATCAGAACCAATACACCTTAGGCGTCTATGAGCAAGTAATGCTCGCCCATAAAACGCGCAGACAAAAAGCCCGAAATCCGCAGGCCGGTGACGATTTAGCCCTAACTCCCTTTATCGCTTCTGGCGCGGTCTTAGGCAGCTATTTTAATCGCAGTGAAGAGCGGATGAACTACTCAATACGCATCGGCGTCTTACAGCCGGGATTGAGTGAAGTCAGCGGTATCACCGTGGACCTCTCTGTCGGCGGAGCACGCATTCGTTTGCCACTCAGTAACGGTGTCAATATTGAAAAACCCGTTAGGGTGAAATTACTCGAATTGGGTGAAGAGTACTATTTTGAAGATCTACAAAATGGCGTTGACTACCAAGTGGTTGATAGCGAAAGTAACCACGAGTATACATGGCTGCGTCTAAAGCGTATTGGCGGCAGTGACGCATTAACAGAGATGTTAGCAAACCTGATCCAAGGCTATAAGTACCGATATAAAGTCGACATCAACGACATATTGGTCGCTGCAACAGGACTCGGATTTGAACGTCACTATCTGCCTCACCTACCTCACCTTCCTCTGTATGTCGAGCATACAGAGGAAGGATATCAAGTCACCCATAAGCTTCTTAGCCGTGACAATCAAAAATTACAGCACTTTTTCCGTGATGAGAAAGAGATAAGCCAATTACCAGGAATGCTGACAGCAAACCGCCTAAAAGCCCTTATTGATAATCCACAAACTATCGAACACAGCCTGTTTTTCTGTTTTACCTTTCAAACTCAAGGTAATATCTATTTCTATTCGGCAACTTTAGCTGAGTTACTGAAAAAAGAGCTATTAGGGCTTTTTTTACATTTTGGCACCAGTAAGTCTAGCTGGAGCATATTTAAACTTGCCAGTCATCAAATTGATCATCAAACCTCTTATAAGTCGAGTATTTTACCGGGTGATAGTAGCGATTACTCGGCGCTCACAGAAGCCCAACTCAAACGGTTCACCCATGTCTTACAACTCATCGACTTAACCAATGAAGAAGCGCTTGATAGTTATAAGCAGTGGGATCCAATGGGCCATCATCCCAATGAGCTAAAACCTTTTGGCCAAGCTAAGCTCAGCCTAGATAAGATTAAACTATTATCACTACAGTTTACTGAACGACGTAATGAAGCAAGATTTGCCTTTAAAACCCAAGTGAACGTGAGCCAAGGTAAAAAGTCGGCCCAAGGTTTTACCTTAGATATCTCAGGCAAAGGGCTTCAGGTCACTTTAAATGATGGCATCGAATTTGATGCTACAGCACCTATACTAGTGAGCTTTCCCAAACTGCAGACCCTTGCAGGAAAAACCAAATTATCGCAGTTACCCTATCGATTGATCCGTACCCGTAAAAATGGCGTGACCATACATTTAGCCGCGCAGATAGGCCACACACCACATGTAGGGGTCGCCTTTATCAATCGTTTGATTGAAGCCAACCGCGATAAGCTACAAAAACTTACCGAAGCCAATAGCGATATGAAAGAACTCTCTGATGGGTTAAAAAACCTGTTAATGAGGGAGCTGGCCTGCGTACCTTACTTTCTTGAAAAAACCAGTAAATCGGCCAAACTTGGCGTATTAGGTGTGAGTAAACACAGCAACACCATTACTGATTTATTTGCTGCTACGGCGCAAGATACTTTGCAATATGATCTTGTCAGCCTGCTTGACGATGGGCGTTTAAAGCGCGATTTTATTGACCCAATAAGACAGATGAAGCCCCAATATGGCCTAGAGAGCTTTGAAGTCTTTGTCCAAGTGTCTCGTCAGTCACAAGGGCGAGTGAAGATAAAATGCCTGCCGCCAGCAGAGATCGGCGATCAGCAAGCGCAAGTTCACTTTATCCGTCAAAGTCAAAATCTAGGTAAATTTATGGCACTACGTATCTATCGTGGCGCCACTGGTAAGCCGGATTTAAGTTATATAAAACGCGAACTTGAATACATCAATGTACACGCCCCGCACAAGGCAAAGAAACTCGAGCAGTTAATGTGGCACATCATCGGCGTCGGTGAGCTACTTGAAATAACCCCAGAGGTCATGCTCCGCTTTCCAAGCCTCTATAACGTCATTGACACAAATTAGAGATCTAGCCAAATACTAGTTTTGAACTAAATACCAATGCTTTACTGCTGGGAAATGATCTTTCTCAGCGTCTTTATGGGTCAACATATCTGCATGACCATAATCATGTAGATGACCATTGGCTTTAGACAGTAAAGTGTAGTTAACCTGCTCAAAATGGCATTCATCGATCATGCGCCGAACATCTTCTGGATTGCCCAACACCTTGTCACCAATCCCGGCAATAAACCACGCTTGTGGCCATCGATGTTTCACCGCAGCTTGTGATGCCGCTTGTGCGTAATCGAAGCCATCATCATGATCGACCCAATCACCACGTACCCAGTCGATACTCTGACTCAAAGAGGCCTTGGTTTCGTTGTCCATGCCCATACGCCATCGATCTGCGGCTAAATAACCATGACCCATGGCGATGGCTGGCGCCAATTTATTCCAAGCTACATCAACCATCAACCATTTCTTAAATGAGCGAACTTTGATAGCACGCTTACTGCCAAACGTTAACAGCGATGCTACGCTGGTTTGAAAAAAATCAAACCTTGCAATAGCGCTTGCCATTAATACCCCTCCCCATGAGTGTGCACACCAGTGAACCTGATTAACTTGTTGGTGCAGCGACAAAATATAGTGTTGAACTAACGGGAGCTGCTCTCTAATCACTTCGCCTTGGCCATGATTAGCCCCTGCGCACAGTTTTGGCGTGCTGAGTCCTCGCCCCAATGTATCTAATACGTAGACTACAAAACCCGCTTTGGCCAAATAACAGCCGAGTCCCCGACCACTATCACTGTAGAAGACACGGCCATTTGACATGGCGCCATGGAGCATCAAAATGGGTGGACGGCTCATATCTGCATCGGCCGTTTTAATTTGGCGAAGATGCAACTGCCCCTGACGATAAGGAATAAAAAGTGATTGCTGAGAGAGTGTCAAAATAAGATAACTGCCAAGTAATTTACAACTAAACTACTGACATTTAAAAGATAAAACAAGTAACTAATGACGCGCCAAGGCAAATAAACAGTCGTTTGAAATTATTAGCTTTAAGATCAATCAATAATTTGCAAATTAAAACAGTGATGGCTTAGCTTTATCGCAACAATGCCTGTGTTGCGATAAAGCAATTGAACATGACAAAGCGGTTATGTCTTAGCGTAAGTCCAACAGCATATAGGGTAATACCCTTAAATCTAACTGCCTAATCACGCCGTTAGCCGCAGCCGCTAGTTTAGGTTTAGCATGGAATGCAATACCGAAATCTGCGGCTTCAACCATAGGAATATCATTCGCACCATCGCCAATAGCCAAACGCTGACCATTACTAATCTGCCACTTGGCGGCTGCTCCCAAGACAGTATCAGCCTTAAACTGCGCATCAACGACTTGCCCACGCACTTCACCTATAAGCTTTCCGTCTTCGATGACGAGTTCATTAGCAAATGCAGCATCCAAATTAAGTAACTGCTTTAAATGACCAACAAAAGGAGTAAAGCCGCCCGATGCCAATACTAGACGCCATTGATTCGCTTGTAACTCACTAACCATCTCGGTCAACCCTGGCATTAGGGGCAAACGTTGACACAGATTGTCGATGATACTCGCCTCTGCGCCAGCAAGCTTGGCTACCCGCGCACGTAAACTCTGCTCAAAGTCGAGTTCTCCCTGCATTGCACGTTCTGTCACCTCAGCAACCTCTGCACCAACCCCAGCCATAATGGCTAGCTCATCGATACACTCAATCTCTATGGCGGTGGAGTCCATATCCATCACTAACAGACCAGGAATATCAAGTCGAGGATGAGCGTTAGCAATCGTAAACACTTCAACACCATCAAGTGCGTTAAAACGTGTTTTAGCCTCACTAAGCGTTACCTCGCTTAAACACAACTCGATGCAATGCAAACCACTATCACGAGTTATCGACGCTATACTCTCAATAGCATTAACGCCCAATAAAACCTCTGCAAGTTCCACCTCAGTTGCATGAGTTTGATAGACAATACGCAAGCGAGAAGCCGTTGTTGCGTTAGCTTCAGAGTGTCGCTGAAATCGCTTTCCCTGGTACTCCATGCTGCTGGCCGTTTGCTCATGAATCCATGAAAACAGGTTGTTTTGGCGCTGACTTTCCATTTGTATTGCATCTCCGGCTATCGAGTTCGCTGATAATCAATTATGATTAATAAAACCCTTATCATCTTCAGGTACAAAGTGTTTTTTCTTAAAGGACTCAAAAAAACCCATAGGCTCAGCCGACTGATACAGATAGGCATTGCACTCGCGTTAATGGCGGGTCTATTTCAATTATGGGAAACAAGCCTACTACAAGGTCAACAGCTTCTAAAGTCCCAAACGCAAAAGATGGCTCGATTACTAGTTCAGCAAACGGCCTATGGGGCAGCACCGGCCCTACAATTACAAAATGATGAGCAACTGCAGTGGCTAACGACAGCATTAGTACTCGACCCCAAAGTGATGTCAGCAACCATCTTTAGCGAGCAAGGTCAACGACTCGCTTTCGCTCAAAGCGTAAGCCAGGATGATTTAGAACCTGAATCTGACGAGCTAGAGCGCTTATTAGCGCCCTTTCCACCTTATGTTGAGTCGGTAATACAAGACAATAAAAACCTCGGTTATATCGAGGTACGCTTGGTCCCAGAGCTATTTTTTAATGAGATCAAAGAAGCACATCAGATCAATATGGAACAACAGCAGATGATGTTGATCATTGCAGGTCTGATAGGATTACTACTGTCACGGGCACTCTCATTCAAACGCGCTGACTTTGATCGGCGAATGACGAAGAGCAAATTAGGAAAAAAACTTGCAGCGGCGCTGACTAATGACAAGTCAACAGGCGAAGATGAAGCAGACGTTGAGCCAGTCCATAGTGCTAAGAAAGAGTAACGTTAAAACAAAAAACGGACCTATTGGTCCGTTTTTTTACTAAAAGCTACGATTACAGAGTAATTGCCGCGTCTAGTGTCATTTCGATCATGTCGTTAAAGGTGGTTTGACGCTCATCAGAAGAGGTCTTTTCACCAGTACGAATATGGTCAGAAACGGTAACAACACAAAGTGCTTTTGCACCAAACTCAGCAGCAACGCCATAAAGACCAGCAGCTTCCATCTCGACGCCTAGTACGTTCATCTTTTCCATTACGTCAAACATTTCTGGGTCTGGCGTGTAGAATAGATCTGCAGAGAATACGTTACCAACGCGGTACTTAGTACCTTTTGCATCAGCCGCTTTAACCACAGCGCTAAGTAGGCTGTAATCTGCGATAGCAGCGAAGTCTTGGCCTTTGAAACGTAGACGGTTAACTTGAGAATCAGTACATGCGCCCATACCGATGATCACGTCACGGACTTTAACGTCAGTGCTGATCGCACCACAAGTACCAACACGGATTAGGTTTTTAACACCGTAATCTTTAATAAGCTCAGTGGCGTAGATAGAGCATGAAGGAATGCCCATACCTGAACCCATAACAGAGATACGTACGCCCTTGTAGGTACCAGTGAAACCAAGCATGTTACGTACGTCAGTCACTTGCTCAACGTTCTCTAGGAAAGTCTCAGCAATGTACTTAGCGCGAAGTGGATCGCCTGGGAATAAAACTGTATCGCCGAATGCACCGTCTACAGCATTAATGTGTGGTGTAGCCATCTATATAACCCCTATTTTTTAGACTTAAGTCTTTCTAGTACAGGCGATCAATTTATATCGCCAAATCGATAAATCGTTGTGGGCGACTTATCAGTCACCCACTGCAAGTCTTAAGAAACGAAAGACTTGCCATATTCCATTGGTTCTAAACCGAAGTAAGTTGCGATACTTTGACCAATATCGGCAAAGCTATCACGACAACCTAACGAACCGGCAGTCAGCCCCGCACCGTACGCAAGTACAGGCACACGCTCACGAGTATGATCGGTACCTTTCCAAGAAGGGTCACAACCATGATCGGCCGTTAATAACAACAGATCGTCGTCATTAAGTAGTGCCAACATTTCAGGTAAACGGCTATCAAAATACTCTAATGCACGTGCGTAACCCGCGATGTCACGACGATGACCATAGTGAGAATCGAAGTCGACAAAGTTAGTAAAAACAATGGTTCGATCGCCCGCTTGTTTTACTTGCTCAAGTGTTGCATCAAATAACGCTTCAAGGCCTGTCGCTTTCACCTTTTTGGTAATGCCACAATGCGCATAGATATCTGAAATCTTACCGACACTGACCACTTCACCGCCATCTGCCTTTAGCTTATCCAATACCGTTGGTGCTGGTGGCTCAACCGCATAGTCACGACGATTACCCGTACGCGCAAAATCACTTGGACCAGTACCAATAAATGGACGCGCAATAACACGGCCGATGTTATAAGGCTCAAGCTCTTCACGGGCAATAATACAAAGCTCGTAAAGCTTCTCTAGACCGAACGATTCTTCATGGCAAGCAATCTGAAACACTGAATCGGCAGAGGTGTAGAAGATAGGCATACCAGAGCGCATATGCTCTTCGCCAAGTTCTTCTAAAATAGCCGTGCCCGATGCATGGCAATTACCAAGGTAGTCGCTTAAACCTGCGCGAGCTAGGATCTTATCGGTCAATTCTTTGGGGAATGAGTTAGTCAAATCACTAAAGTAACCCCATTCATACAACACAGGTACACCCGCCATTTCCCAATGGCCGCTTGGCGTGTCTTTACCAGAGCTTAGCTCATCGGCATAACCATAAGCGCCAATCACTTCAACATCATCAGCAAAGCCAGCGGCAAACGCACCAGTGCTTTCTTGTGCAGCAAGAGCTAAGCCCAGTTTAGCCAAATTTGGTAGCTTAAGTGGACCTTCACGGCCATCATTAGCCTGCCCTTCTGCGCATGCTTTGGCGATATGACCAAAGGTATCTGAACCAATATCACCGAAGGCTGCTGCATCTTTTGCTGCACCGACGCCGAACGAGTCCAGCATCATAATTACTGTTCTTTTCATCTTTTACTCTCCTAGAGATCTTCTTGACGAATGTACTTATAGATCTCAGGTGTTTTCTCTGGCGCTGAATCGCCAATGTGTATTGCTTTTCTAACCGCTGCAGAGGCTTCTTCAAATGCTGCTTCGGTTTGAGCGTGAACCATGGCAATCGGTTTATCTGTAGTGATTTGATCACCCAACGCACAAACTTGAGTCAACCCTACACTATAGTCTAGTGCATCACCGGGCTTACGACGACCGCCACCTAAGGTGACAACTGCTAAGCCAAGTTCACGAGTATCCATCGCAGACGCAAAACCAGTACGGTCAGCATAAACAGGACGAATGATCTGTGATTGTGGCAGGTACTTGCTGTAGTTTTCGATAAAATCAGCGGGGCCACCTAGGCCTGAGATCATACGGCCAAAAATATCTGCAGCCTTACCATTGTCAAGTACTTGGTTTAACTTTGCGCGCGCTTCAGCTTCTGTCGCGGCAAGGCCACCAAGTTGGAGCATTTCAGCACAAAGACCCATGGTCACTTCATAAAGACGAGGGTTACGGTACGCACCCGTTAAGAAATCAACCGCTTCTTTCACTTCAACCGCATTACCCGCACAAGAGGCAAGTACTTGGTTCATGTCGGTCAGTAGCGCGGTTGTTCGCGTGCCAGCGCCATTAGCTACCGCAGTAATACTACGTGCAAGCTCTTCAGATGCTTCGTAAGTCGGCATAAATGCGCCACTGCCAACTTTAACGTCCATCGCTAATGCATCGAGACCTGCTGCAAGCTTTTTAGAAAGAATGGATGCGGTAATAAGTGAGATGGATTCAACGGTTGCGGTGTTATCACGGATAGAATAGAAACGTTTATCGGCAGGAACAAGATCACCAGTTTGACCGATAATGGCAATACCCGCTTCTTTAACCACTTTACGGAACAGGGCGCTGTCTGGCTCGGTTTGATAACCAGGGATAGCATCGAACTTATCTAACGTACCACCCGTATGGCCTAAACCACGACCAGAAATCATTGGAACATAACCGCCACATGCAGCTGCCATGGGGCCAAGCATGAGGCTAATCACATCACCGACACCACCAGTGCTGTGCTTATCGATAATAGGACCGTCTAATCCAAGGTTTTTCCAATTGAGCACGGTGCCAGAGTCACGCATAGATGTCGTCAGCGCAATACGTTCATCCATATTCATGTCGTTAAAGTATACTGCCATACCGAGTGCGGCAATCTGCCCCTCAGAGACACTGTTGTCAGTAATCCCTTTAACGAAAAACTGGATCTCTTGAGTGGTTAACGCTTCGCCATTGCGCTTTTTACGAATTATCTCTTGTGCTAGAAACATAGTACTGCCTCCAAGTTTGTCACAAAATTTCTTTTTAGGTGACAAACTCTTTTTATAAAACGCCAAAAATCGTAATTTAATTACAATTAATATAAACAAGTTTTGGCGTTTTCAAATAGATTTAGATCACACTTAACTAAAAAGCTAATCGTTTATTAGTAACCTTGTGGGCCTTTTGGCGCATCACCCAACTCTAGGGTATGAAGCAGGTTAATTAATAGGCTAGACGCACCGAAACGGAAGGTACGCGGTGTTGCCCAATCGTCACCAAGTAGACGAGCTGCGACACCTAAGAACTCTTCAGCTGCAGCGGCATCACGCACGCCACCGGCAGGCTTAAAGCCAACTTTAGGGTTCTTTTCACTGATCACTGTCATCATGATTTCAGCAGCTTCTAGCGTTGCATTAACTTCAACTTTACCTGTAGAGGTTTTGATGAAATCAGCACCAGCATCGATACAAAGCTCAGACGCTTTACGAATAAGCGCAGGATCTTGCAAAACACCCGACTCAATGATCACTTTTAATAGCACATCATCACCACAGGCTTCTTTACATGCTTTAACAAGTTCAAAACCTACGGTTTCGTTGCCCGCCATCAGTGCGCGGTATGGGAAAACCACATCAACTTCATCGGCGCCATATGCCACTGCTGCGCGAGTTTCTAGTACTGCAATCGCGATGTCATCATTTCCGTGTGGGAAGTTGGTCACGGTCGCAATACGAATAGCTTCACAACCCATCTCATTAAGGGTCTTACGTGCAATAGGGATAAAGCGTGGGTAAATACAGATGGCAGCGGTGTTACCAGCTGGTGTCTTAGCCTTATGACAAAGCTCAATCACCTTCTGATCGGTATCATCATCATTTAAGGTGGTTAAATCCATTAATTCAATGGCTGTTTGTGCTGCTTTTTTTAAATCGCTCATAATAGCTCTCCGAAACGTAAAATTATTAATTCAAAAAATAAGAAAAAAAATCGACGTATGACAGCACCTAAGAGTTGGCATTATTTTGATTATTTTTATGGCCGGGCCTTCAGGCGTTGCCGTAAATCGTGTCTCTGCGCCATTGGCGTAGGACTCAAGTTTACATATTCAGGTATTCAATGCCTGGTCTTACACCATGGCTATCCTGACACAAGGGTCACGACTTGAATCCTTGAAGACCGGGAAGGGGAACGAAGTTATTAAACTGCAGCGCAGTGTTCCTGCCTTTCCGCGAAAAATCCTTTTTAGCGCGTAAAACTACTAACCTTTATCTAAACAAGCTCTACAAATATAGTCCATGCTTAAATAAAGACTAACCAGCAAATCAGAAAAAAATCATCTGTTTGATGGACAATTGGAGCCGCACTTGTTGCGGCTCCAAACATACAAATTCTAGCTTAGAACTTGTAAGTAGCAGTTAGGTAGTGTGCCCAACCAGTTGTTTCTAGACCTACGATACCAGCGCCATCTTCAAGAAGATAAACGTCTTTATAACCTTTTAGGCCATAACCCAGTGCGTAGTTGTCTGAATGCCAGTGAACACCGAAGTATGCTGCACCACCGCTTGAAGTTTGAGGAACGAATTCATTACCGTACTCGTCGTCAGCACCAAACTGATAATCAACATAACCTTGGAAAGCTACGAAGCTACCGTTGTCGAAGTTAGCAAATGGCTTGAACCAGTTTGCAGAGAACTGGTAACCGTTCCACTCTTTACGGTTCATGTCATAGTGAGCGTACAAGTTCATGCCAGTTTTACCTAACCATGGAACCATAACGTCAGCACCAACACCCCAGAAAGAAGCGTTCACGTCTTCACCAACTGCTCCACCACCCCAGTTGAATAGAGTAGAGAAATAAACTTCTTGGATAGGACCAGCTGAAAGATCCCAACCAGTGATCGCGTCGATAGAGAAACGAGGCGCGAACTTCATGAACATTTTGCTAGCACCAGAACCAGCGGCTTTATCACCTGAATCACCAGTGAATAAGTTGAAAACATCAACATAACCGTATAGGTCAACAACACCAGCGCGGCCGCCGAATTCCATTTCTAGGTAATCGTGTCCGCTTTCACCTGAGCTTGGTAGCTCATCGAAAGCATACATTGCATTGAACTGCATCCAGCTGTAGTCGCCAGCGCGAAGGTCTGTACGATCTGCTGCGAAAGTCGGTGCAGACATTGCTGCTACTGCTGTTGCTGCTAAAGCTAAAGTTTTAACGTTTTTCATCATCAACCCCATTATCTTATGGTTTTGCCGCTCTTATCGAGTCAGCGTTTCTTTCTTTGTTGGCGCCGCATTTTACTCAAATTCTACCAAAGCACAATAAAATTAATGTAAAAATGCGAACACAATATTCTAACATTAAAACAAACTTCTGATTTATTGCCAAAATAAGTCTTACATCTCATTTCTGACTAAAGTTTGTTTGGGCACAGCTATCCTATAACAGTGATAAAGAATAGCTCTGTTTTACAAATCTGCTTGAAAATGGTTTGGTTAACTCTGACTCTGCTCTGTTGAGCAGAGTCATAGTTCAGGGGCATCCCCCCAAGGAATTACCTGAGAATTACAACGCTAGGAATAGACCTGCTAGCGTAGCACTCATCAAGTTAGCTAGTGAACCGGCGATTACTGCACGGATACCAAGCTTAGCTAGGTCATGACGACGTGATGGCGCCATAGCTCCTAGACCACCTAGTAGAATTGCGATTGAAGATAAGTTAGCAAAACCACAAAGTGCGAACGAGATGATAGCTTTAGTTCTATCAGACATTACCGCTTGAGTTGCTTCAACCAAGATACCGCCGTCAGCAACATCTTTTAGGTATGGAGCAAAGTTTAGGTAAGCAACGAATTCGTTAACAACAATCTTCTGACCGATGAAAGAACCCGCAACAAGTGCTTCGTTCCAAGGTACACCAATTAGGAATGCCAAAGGCATGAAGATGTAACCTAAGATTAGCTCTAGCGTGATACCTTCAAGACCGAATATACCAGTTACGCCACCGATGATACCGTTGATCATAGCAATTAAGCCTACGAAAGCGATCAACATTGCACCAACGTTTAGTGCTAGGTGCATACCAGATGAAGCACCCGCTGCAGCTGCATCAAGTACGTTAGCTGGCTTATCAGGGTCTTCTGGAAGATCATCCATCTCATTAACAGTTTTATCTGTTTCAGGATGCATAAGCTTAGCCATCAATAGACCACCTGGAGCCGCCATGAATGACGCTGCTACTAGGTACTCAATTGGTACACCCATCTGCGCATAACCAGCAAGTACTGAACCAGCGATAGACGCTAGACCACCAACCATGATGGCAAATAGCTCTGACTGAGTCATAGTCGCGATAAACGGACGAACCACTAGTGGCGCTTCAGTTTGACCAACGAAGATGTTAGCAGTAGCTGACATTGACTCTGTGCGGCTTGTACCTAGTGCTTTTTGTAGACCACCACCGATAATACGGATGATCCACTGCATGATGCCTAGGTAGTAAAGCACTGCGATTAGAGACGAGAAGAATACGATAACTGGTAGAACGTTAATCGCGAAAATGAAACCAACTTTAAACTGGGCTAAATCGCCGAATAAGAAGTTGATACCGTCTTGAGCATAACTGATCACGCTTGATACGCCGTCAGAAACACCTTTTAGAATGTCTTTACCTACTGGAACATATAAAACGAAACCTGCAAAGAACGCTTGAATCGCTAGTGCACCGAACACAGTACGTATATTGATAGCTTTTTTGTTATTTGATAACAAGAAACCTATTGTAAGTAAGGTGACCACCCCTACTAAACTCATTAAAATATCCATTAACCATCACCCTATTGTTAATACTTTTTAATTATGTTGTTAACCAACCTTTTTCAACGTCAGATTATACCCGACGCTATGGTTAAAATCGTCGTTTTGATCAAGTTTTTGAAGTTTTATTTCAAGACGTTAGAAAAAAAAGTTGATGCGATTTACATCTGTTTGTCAAAAAATAAACTAGAGGTCAAAGAGTTGCAGTGTATTTTGAAACACTTGTTCTGATACCAGAACGTTAGTTTTTTTTTGCAAATTTGCGATTTTCTCAATTAGCAAATGCAAAATTAAGCTGGATCCGTTGATTTTATCGGCAAATGGGTATTTTTGGAGGTCAGATACCATGGCTAAATCGGTCTCAATGACAAAAGATGTCAATGGTAAGTTGACAATGGCTTCTGGTAGTTTCTTAGCTTTTTCGTCTAACAAGAGATGTCCAATACCCAACTTGAAACCAAGATCGAGGTATCTTTTCGCTAACTCAGAGCCACCATAAAAGCCATGAATTACCCCACCACGATCCAAAGGGTAACGTTTGAGCAACGCGAGCACCTCATTATGGGCCTTGACGCTGTGAACGATGATCGGCAGTTGGTAACGTTGCGCCAGCACTAAATGAGCTTCAAAACATGGCAACTGCCATTGCCAATTATCACGATAAAAACCATCTAAACCACATTCACCAATGGCCACCAAAGACAGCTCTTTATTACGTGACAAAATATGCCGTTCCAGCGCTGCCACCCCCACTTGCCAATCTTGATTGCAATACCATGGATGGATACCTAACCCATAATGGCATTGATATTGTTTTGCGACCTCTGTCGTTCTGTCCCAGCTCTCACTCGATACACCAGGAATCACCGCATTCACGAGGCCCAACTTTCTCATCTGTGCAATAAGCTGCTCACGCCGCGCATCAAATTCACTAAAATCGAGATGAATATGGCTATCAATAACCTTTATAACATCACTTCGCATTGTCTTTTGTCTCGTCGACTATCACTTCTGGCGCTTGCTGCTCACGCTTTAATGGTGGGTCAGAGAGATTCGGGGCGCAACAACGTTTATTATCCGCGGTCAAGCCCATGCGATCGCACCACGCAATATAAGCGCGCCACCATTTTCTAATCATCACAGTTACTCCGTTATCACATCTCTAGTCACTCTAACAAAACGGGTAAATTTTGGGCACAAAAAAAGCAGACGAATCTGCTTTCTAGTGATGCTTGAGCGATTAATTTTCGCGAGTTTTCGCAAACGAGATATCGGGATAACGCTCCATCGACAAGTTCAAGTTAACCATAGTCGGTGCTACGTACGTTAAGTTATCACCACCATCTAAAGCTAAATTGTTACTGCATTTGCGCTTAAACTCTTCTAACTTTTTATGATCGTCACAATATACCCAGCGCGCAGTAGCCACACTTATCGCTTCATAGATAGCTTCGACCTTATATTCGCTCTTTAATCGCTGTACCACCACTTCAAACTGCAGCACACCCACAGCACCGACGATAAGATCGTTGGTATCTAGCGGTCTAAACACCTGTACAGCACCCTCTTCTGAAAGCTGCACTAAACCTTTTAGCAACTGCTTTTGCTTGAGTGGATCTTTGAGACGAATACGGCGGAACATCTCTGGCGCAAAGTTTGGAATACCAGTAAAGCGGAACTTCTCACCTTGGGTAAAGGTATCACCAATGCGCATGGTTCCATGGTTATGCAGACCGATAATATCACCCGGATAAGCCATTTCGGCTCGGTTACGGTCACCCGCCATAAAGGTCAAGGCGTCACTCACGTTGACATCTTTACCTAAACGCACGTGATGCATCTTCATGCCTTGCTCATAACGACCGGAACAAATACGCATAAAGGCGACACGGTCACGGTGTTTAGGATCCATGTTGGCTTGAATTTTAAACACAAAACCACTGAACTTTTCCTCTTCAGGCTCAATGGCCCTCAGCTCAGTTTCTCGAGCTTGCGGCCGTGGTGCCCACTCAACAATACCATCTAAGATATGGTCAACACCAAAGTTACCCAGTGCGGTACCGAAAAAGACTGGCGTAAGCTCACCTTTAAGGAATGCGTCTAAATCAAATTCGTTTGAGGCACCCAGCACAAGTTCCATCTCATCACGAATATCATCAGCATAGCTGCCAATCGCTTCATCTAACTCTGGGTTATCGAGCCCTTTAATGACTCGAGAATCCTGAATCGTATGACCCATGCCATTTTGATACAGGATCACTTCATCACGCAGCAGATGATAAACACCTTTAAACTCTTTACCCGCCCCGATAGGCCAAGTGATCGGCGCACAGGCGATATTTAGCACGTCTTCGACTTCATCCATTAACTCAATCGGATCACGGATATCACGATCCAACTTGTTCATGAAAGTAACGATTGGCGTATCACGCAAACGCGTCACTTCCATTAACTTAATGGTACGTTGCTCAACACCTTTTGCTGAATCGATGACCATCAAACAAGAGTCAACAGCCGTAAGCGTACGATAGGTATCTTCAGAGAAATCTTCGTGACCAGGCGTATCGAGTAAGTTGACCAATGCATCGTTGTAAGGAAACTGCATCACAGAGGTGGTGATAGAGATACCACGGTCTTTTTCCATCTCCATCCAGTCAGACTTAGCGTGTTGGCCTGATTTCTTCCCTTTTACTGTTCCCGCTTTTTGAAGGGCGTTCCCGAACAAAAGAACCTTTTCAGTAATTGTGGTTTTACCCGCATCGGGGTGAGAGATGATGGCGAAAGTACGACGCTTGTCGACTTCAACTTTATAGCCTGACATGTTTACCTGCGAATTGATGGAGTGCTAAAAGCCGGCAATTATAGCGCCTAGGCTTCAAGTTGGCTAGGCGCGCGAGGTCAAATAGCCTATCTAGACAGAATACAGTAAAAAACGCGGTGATCTGAAACTAAAACAGCCCTAATTATTAGGGCTGTTTTCTACTGTTCGGCTATCATTTGAGAGACTTTAGCCAGTTCGACTCGGGCATAACGATGCTCGACAAAGTCATAAATGTTAGTCGCCAATGCTAACCGGAAATAGTTAGCCGCATCGTTATATCGGCCCTGCTTTTGGGCTACTTTAGCGATATAAAAATACGCTTCGCACAGACGTTCAGCATATTCGTTGGGATGATTAACGCCCTCTTTTGCGGCGCTAAATACTTGTTCACGGGTAAGCTTCCCTAAATAGAAGTCGACCAAGGTTGTTGACCATGCGGAATCAGTAAGCTTCTCACGGTGACTCATTAAATGTGCTTTCGCTTGTTCAGCATCAATTTCAAGCTCAGTGATAAACAACCACAACGCACGATAGCCATCTTGCTCATCAGCACCATAAAAAGATTGCATATCGGACACAGCTAATTCATTTCGCTCGCCATAGTAGAGCGCGATTCCACGATTTAAATAGGCATAATCATACTCAGGTGCCAGCTCAAGTACGGCATCAAATGCCTCATAGGCCGCTTCGAACTCCCCTTCTTGCGTATAGTAAATACCGATGAAGTTATAAGCATCTGCTAAGTTAGGTTGAAGTTTTAATGCCTGATGAAAATCAATTCGGCTAAGAATGCGAAGACCGACACTGTCATATATCACGCCTCTATCATAATGAAAGCGCGCGCGCTGTTCTGGCGTTAACTCTGCAGAGGTTAAGATGTCATTCAGTCTAGCAAGCGTCACTTCCAATTTATAATCCGGCATAACCGGTGCAACCATCAGTTTACCTTGCTCTGCACTCGCGCTCGATTGGGTTGATACACATCCTGTCAGTAACATACTCAGACCTGCCATAACTGCTACTGTGGCGGTGCGCAATTTATAAGTCATCCATTTAACCTTTTAACTTCAGCATGAGCCTCAATCATAGCAATCCCAAATACTAACGGCTATCTGCATTTAAAAAAAACCAATAAAAAAGGAGACCTAGTGGTCTCCTTTCTTCAAACAGTTAGCAATTACTCGCTAGCAGCTTCTTCTTTAGGCTGTGCTTCTTTCATAGAAAGACGTACACGACCTTGGCGATCAACTTCCATCACCTTAACTTTAACTTCTTGACCCACTTCTAGGTAGTCAGACACATTTGCTACACGCTCTTCAGCGATTTGAGAAATGTGCACTAGACCATCTTTACCTGGAAGGATTGTGACGAATGCACCGAAGTCAACGATACGAACCACTTTACCGTTGTAAACCGTGCCCACTTCAACTTCAGCAGTGATCTCTTGAATACGACGAATCGCTTCTTGAGTTGCTTCACCATTTGAAGACGCAATTTTTACAGTACCGTCATCATCAAGTTCAATTGTCGTACCGGTTTCTTCAGTCAATGCACGAATAGTCGCACCACCTTTACCAATAACATCACGGATCTTCTCAGGATTGATCTTGATAGTTGTGATACGCGGTGCGTGATCTGAGATATCTTCACGGTGACCAGAGATAGCTTGATCCATAACGTTTAGAATATGAACACGAGCACCATAGGCTTGCTGAAGAGCAATCTGCATGATCTCTTGTGTGATACCTTCAATCTTGATATCCATCTGCAGTGCAGTGATACCGTCACGGGTACCCGCTACTTTAAAGTCCATGTCACCTAAATGATCTTCATCACCAAGGATGTCAGAAAGTACAACGAAATCGTCGCCTTCTTTAACTAGACCCATCGCAATACCAGCAACAGAAGTCTTAATTGGTACACCCGCATCCATAAGCGCAAGAGACGTACCACACACAGAAGCCATAGAGCTTGAACCGTTAGACTCAGTGATTTCAGATACGATACGAACGCTATATGGGAACTCCTCAGCAGAAGGCATAACCGCGTTGATACCGCGCCAAGCTAGCTTACCGTGACCAATTTCACGACGCTTTGGCGAACCAACCATACCCGTTTCACCAACAGAATACGGAGGGAAGTTATAGTGCAGCATAAAGCGATTTGTTGACTCGCCCATAATGCTATCAACTTTCTGTGCGTCACGCTCAGTACCAAGGGTACATGTCACTAACGCTTGAGTTTCACCACGAGTAAACAGTGAGCTACCGTGAGTACGTGGAAGTACACCAGCCATTACGTTTAACGCGCGGATCATATCTGGTTCACGACCATCGATACGTGGGTTGCCAGCAATAATACGGCTACGAACCACTTTCTTTTCTAAGCTAGCAAGAAGGCCATCGATTTCACGAGTATTAGCATCTGGGTTTTCAGCCAATAGTGCTTCTTTTGCTGCAGTTTTAACAACACCGACTTGAGCGTAACGGTCTTGCTTAACTTCAATTTGGTAAGCTTCAGTTAAACCAGCTTCAGCCAAATCTTTGATCTTAGCTACCAAGTCTTGGTCTTGAACTGGCGCAGCCCATTCCCATACAGGCTTGTTAACTTCCGCTTGTAGCTCTTTAATTGCTTTAATTACAACTTGTTGTTGCTCATGACCGTAAACAACCGCACCCAACATAACTTCTTCAGGTAGTGCGTTTGCTTCAGACTCTACCATCAATACAGCGCTTTCTGTACCGGCGACAGATAGCTCAAGCTGGCTGTCGACTAACTGAGATACTGTAGGGTTTAGAAGGTATTCACCATTCACATAGCCGACACGTGCCGAACCTAGTGGACCATTAAATGGAATACCTGAGATCGACAATGCCGCTGAAGTACCGATCATTGAGATAACTTCTGGGCTGATTTCTGGGTCAACAGAAACAACTGTGATGATGACCTGAACTTCGTTTTTGAAGCCATTAGGGAATAATGGACGGATTGGACGGTCAATTAGACGTGCAGTCAGCGTCTCGCCTTCAGATGGACGACCTTCACGCTTGAAAAATCCACCAGGGATCTTACCAGCTGCATATGTTTTTTCCTGGTAATTAACGGTTAGCGGGAAAAAGTCACGGCCTGGCTCTTCAAACTTCTTGCCAACAACAGTTACTAAAACTGTTGTATCACCCATACTAGCCAAAACAGCTGCATCTGCTTGACGTGCAATAACCCCAGTCTCTAGTGTGACTGTGTGCTGACCATATTCAAAACTCTTTACGATTGGATTCACGTGAACCATTCCTTAATATTTAATTACCTTAATTTCGCGGGTAAGTATACTTCAAGTCTATTCAATAGATAAAGAGCACATATAGATGACAAAGCGGAATCTTTTCTCTAAAGTGGAGAGTAATGGATTTTTTTATCGTCAATCGCTGCTTTTTCTTTAAATAGAATGTGAATGGTCCCTGATGTGAGGATTGGCAAATGAGCGCCAGCTTTAAATCGTTAACTTGGAAACAAACTAGCTTAGTTGTGTTTTCAGCGCTTTTTTTTGCAATTGCTATCTTTATCGTCGAAATAGCCCTAGTCGGCGTTTCGGCTCGCCAACAACTCATTGCAGCGCAAGATGAGTTGCTAGACTCTATTGAACAGCCAGCGGCCAACGCTGTCTGGGCGCTTGATGACAACCTTGCCACCCAAACCTTAGAAGGCGTATTGAAAGTTGAGCATGTTGGCGAAGCCCTTATCGAGCTCGATGATGGCAGTATGTTCGTCTCGATCAACAACCCTTCAACTGATAACGCTTTAGTACGCAAACTGAGCCAAAAATTATTTGGCGATTTGAAAAAGATTTCACGCACGCTTTATCGCCCCTCATTTTTTGAAGGCACAGACAAACAGCAGGTCATCGGCACGTTAACCGTGTTCTACAATACGCAAGAGCTCACCGACTCACTATTTTCTCAGTTAAGATTCAGTTTTTTCGCGACACTAGCGCGTGCCCTGTTAGTCACCTTAGTACTATCAGTTCTTTTTCATCGCTTTCTCACCAAACCCATTGCCGAGATCAGTGAAGCGATCGATAAGATTGATCCCGAACTGCCCGATGAAAACCTGCTCCCCATGTCAGAGGCGCATCAAGACGATGAACTAGGGCTCGTGACATCAAAATTTAATCAAATCTTAATCCAGTTTGGCCAAACCCAGACTAAATTACGCCGAATGGCCACCAGAGACCCATTAACAGGTCTGCCAAACAGAACGCTACTACTTGAGACTATTGCAGTATCGATTCAACGTGCTCGGGTACATAAACATCAATTTACTATGCTGTTTATTGACCTCGACCGCTTTAAAAACGTTAACGACTCCCTAGGCCACGCATTAGGCGATCAATTTTTAGCAAGGATTGCTCGAGTACTTGAACGCGTAGTTGGAGATAGAGGCACTGTCGCGCGCCTAGGTGGAGATGAATTTGTCATTTTGGCCGATGAAGCTAGAACACCCGACCAAGCAGCAGACTTTGTCGACAAGTTATTGATGCAACTTAATGTGCCATTGCAGCTTAATGAACATACTATTCATCCAGCGGCTTCGATTGGGATATCGGTTTACCCTGATGATGGCCTCAGTGCAGAAGATCTCATCCGCCATGCTGACATCGCAATGTATAGCGCCAAAGCGGCAGGTTCTAATCAATGGGCATTTTTCAAACAACAGATGACCGAACGGGCAGCAGTGCGTTTAAGAACAGAGGCATCACTTCACGACGCATTGAAAAACAATGAATTCTTACTGCACTTCCAACCGAAATTTAATATTAAGACAGGTGAAGTATTAGCGTGCGAAGCGCTGATTCGTTGGAAAAAAGATGGCCGCTTAATCAGCCCAATGTCATTTATTCCTGTCGCAGAAGAAACGGGCATTATTATTCCTTTAGGGCGTTGGGTGATCGAAGAGGCTTGTAAAACATTAAAGCATTGGAAAAAGCGCTATAACTTCGCCATCCCCATTGCCGTAAATGTTGCATCGCAGCAGTTCGCAGATCCAAGTTTAGTGCCCGACATTAAGCAATTGTCATTACGTTATCAAATCGACCCAAGCTTATTAGAGATAGAGATAACCGAAACCTCATTGATGAATGATATCGAGTTGGCAATCACTAAACTTGAGCAACTTAAATCATCAGGCTTTGGTATCGCTGTTGATGATTTTGGCACGGGATACTCATCACTTTCGTACCTTAGACACTTACCCATCACGACCATGAAAATTGATCGCTGTTTTGTCACCGATCTCCCTCAGGAGAGCGCAATAGCATCAACAATTTTGATGCTCGGAAAACAGCTTAATCTGCATATTGTCGCGGAAGGTATTGAAAATGAACAGCAATTAGATTGGCTAAAAGAGATGGACTGCCAGATAGGACAAGGGTTCTATTTCAGTCAGCCGCTGCCATTAGATGAGTTTGAAAAAAACTATATCGCCCCAAAGACCGCTACCATAAGTCAAATTGACACCATCTAACATGCGCGTCGCTTAACTAACCAAAGTAACCGACGACACTCACATTTGTCCATTTCAAGAATGCGATTTGAACCCAGCACAAACTTTGACGCCTATAGCTAAAGCCCTCTCACACCCTAAGCGGCTTTAGCTTATGGATCTTAGGCACAAAAAAAGGAGGCTAAGCCTCCTTTTAAACTACAGCGTTAATGAAAGATTAACGACGTAGACCTAACTTTTTGATTAACTCTTGATAGCGAACGTTTTCAGTGCGCTTAAGGTAAGCAAGAAGCTTACGACGAGTGTTAACCATACGAAGCAAACCACGACGTGAGTGATGATCATGGATGTGCTCTTTAAAGTGACCTTGCAGATGGTTGATCTGTGCAGTCAAAAGCGCAACTTGAACTTCAGTAGAACCAGTATCATTTTCACAACGACCGAATTCAGCTAGGATCGATGCAGTTTGTTCAGCATTTAGTGACATGTTTTTCTCCAAAAATAATATAAAGGCTTCAGCCGATCACTAACTCAGCCGAAGAGAGCGCAGTATAATAACGATATTAGCCTTCGCTTGCAAGCGCTATGCTTGCTGATCGCGCAATACAATCAAACGTTTCGGTGCCAGCAAGCCATCATCATTCATCGCACCAATGCCGACAAACTTACGCTCTTCACCTAAAGTGATACGGACTAACTCATCCACAGGTAGATTAGGCACCTGAACCGGATTACCATGCATCAAATACGTGGCCATATCGTCGGTAACATTGATCTCTTTAAAATTACTGACCGCTGTATCCATCGGTAACAAAAGTGGATCTAATCGCGTTTTAGGAGGCTGTTCCTCAGCCTCCGCTTGGGCTAATAGTGCCTCTAACTGTTCCAGCGTGACCATCTTGTCATAAGGGTAACCAGCAACACCAGTACGACGTAACATGACAACGTGAGCACCACAGCCCAACATCTCGCCTAAATCATCAGTGATAGTACGTATGTATGTCCCTTTAGAGCAATGAACCTCTAGTGTCAGCTCATCCCCTTCAAGCTTGATAAAATTAAGCTCAAAAACTGTAATTGGGCGCGCCTCTCTAGGTACTTCAATTCCCTCACGAGCATACTTATAAAGCGGTTGCCCCTGATGTTTCAATGCTGAGTACATTGAGGGAACTTGCATAGTGTCCCCTCTAAAGTGCTCTAACGCTTCGTCCAGCTGCTCTTGGGTAAAATCCACAGGGCGAGTTTGTACAACTTCACCATCGGAATCACTCGTATCAGTACGAACGCCAAGCTTTGCCGTCACCAAATAGCGCTTATCTGCATCAAGCAGGTGCTGAGAAAACTTAGTCGCTTCCCCCAAACAAATCGGCAACATACCTGTCGCTAAAGGATCTAGCGCTCCAGTATGACCAGCTTTGGCAGCATTATAAATGCGCTTAACGCGCTGCAGTGCAAAGTTAGAACTCATCCCAGTATCTTTATCGAGTAGCACTATGCCATCAACAAAACGACCTTTAGGTTTACGAGCCATTACTTATCACCTTGCTCTGTTTCATCGCCATCAGCCGTGTCAGAGCCATGCTGCTTCGCTTTGGCTTCATCAGAGCTAATCACTTGGCTTACCAAGTTAGACATGCGCATACCTTCAACCAGCGACGCATCGTAGATAAAACGAATTTCCGGCATTACGCGGAGTTTCATACGTCCAGCCACTAACGAACGCACATAACCTGCAGCGGTTTCGAGTGCGGCTAGCTTTTCCTCAACGACAGCTTTATCTTCTTCAAAGAAGGTCACATAGACCTTTGCGTAACTCAGATCTCGAGACACATCAACATCGTTCACAGTAACCATGCCGATACGAGGATCTTTAATATCGCGCTGTAATACTTGAGCAAGTTCTTGTTGAAGCTGCTGAGCAATACGACGAGTACGACTAAATTCTTTTGCCATAATTATTGCATCTCTTAACTAAAAAAGGCGGCTTACGCCGCCCCTTTTCGATTATAAGGTTCGAGCGATTTCGACCGTTTCGAAGACCTCTATCTGATCGCCGACTCTGACGTCATTATAGTTCTTCACACCGATACCACACTCCATACCATTACGTACATCATTAACGTCATCTTTAAAGCGACGAAGTGATTCTAGCTCACCTTCGTAGATAACAACGTTTTCACGAAGTACGCGAATTGGAGCGCTACGCTTGATGGTACCTTCGGTAACCATACAACCTGCGATAGCACCAATCTTAGGCGATTTGAATACATCGCGAACTTCAGCAAGACCAATAATCTCCTGCTTGAATTCAGGTGCAAGCATGCCACCCATCGCTGAGCGAACTTCATCAATAAGATGATAGATAACGCTATAGTAACGAAGATCCACGCTCTCGCTATCGATTGTTTTACGCGCTTGCGCATCGGCACGAACGTTGAAACCAACCATAATAGCGTTAGACGCTGCTGCAAGTGAAGCGTCAGTTTCTGTTAATCCACCTACACCGCTAGCAATGATGTTAACTTTAACTTCATCGGTAGAAAGCTTATTCAGTGAATCAGAAATCGCTTCAAGCGAGCCCTGTACATCGGCCTTAAGCACGATGTTAAGTTCTTGAACTTCGCCTTCAGTCATATTAGCGAACATGTTCTCAAGCTTAGACTTCTGCTGACGAGCAAGCTTAACGTCGCGGAACTTACCTTGACGGTAAAGAGCAACTTCACGTGCTTTACGCTCATCGCGCACAACAGTTGCTTCATCACCAGCAGATGGCACGCCTGAAAGACCCAAGATTTCAACAGGAATCGATGGACCTGCTTCAGTAATCGCTTTACCGTTCTCATCTTTCATTGCACGGACTTTACCGTACTCAAGACCACAAAGAACGATATCACCTTGCTTAAGTGTACCTTCTTGGACCAGTACCGTTGCAACCGGACCGCGACCTTTGTCTAGCTTAGACTCGACCACGACACCAGCAGCCATCCCTTCACGAACCGCAGAAAGCTCAAGTACTTCAGCTTCTAGCAAGATCCCTTCAAGTAACTCATCAACACCTTCACCAGACTTAGCTGAAACGTGACAGAACATGTTACTTCCGCCCCAATCCTCAGACATTACGCCATGTTGTGAAAGTTCAGACTTAACACGATCAGGATCAGCTTCTGGCTTATCCATCTTGTTTACTGCAACGATTAGCGGTACACCGCCCGCTTTCGCGTGCTGAATCGCTTCAATCGTCTGTGGCATTACACCATCATCGGCAGCAACAACTAGAATAACGATATCAGTCGCTTTAGCACCACGGGCACGCATTGCGGTAAACGCGGCGTGACCAGGAGTGTCTAAGAAAGTGATCATGCCGTTTTCAGTTTCAACGTGGTATGCACCAATGTGCTGTGTAATACCACCGGCTTCGCCTGATGCAACTTTAGCACGACGAATATAATCAAGTAGTGACGTCTTACCATGGTCAACGTGACCCATGATGGTCACAACAGGCGCACGAGGCTCAACCTTAATGTTGCCATCACGGTCGGAAAGCACTTGATGCTCTAGCTCGTTTTCGCGAGTTAGGACAACTTTATGCCCCATCTCTTCAGCAACCATCTGCGCAGTTTCTTGATCAAGCACTTGGTTAATCGTAACCATAGAGCCCATCTTCATCATCTGCTTAATGATTTCTGTTGCTTTAACAGCCATCTTCTGAGCAAGTTCAGCTACAGTGACTGTTTCACCAATGCTGATATCACGAGTAACGGCTGCCGCTGGCTTATTAAAGCCATGATCCATAGACTCAGGTGCATTACGCTGATTACGGTTATTACGACCACCGCGAGTATCTCTACCACCGCGCTTCTTATTGCCTGCCGCTTTATTTCCGCCAGCAGGTTTACGAGGACGACGACCGCGTTTCTCTGCGTTCATGTCAGCAGTATCTTCTGCCGCGCGCGCTTCAGTTGAAGTCGTTACGTGGTGATCGGCACTCTTTTCAGACTCTTTGCGAATGCGCTCTTCTTCAGCCCAACGCTTTTCGTTCTCTTCAGCTAGACGACGCGCCTCATCAGCGGCAGCTTTAGCTTCTTCATCAGCTTTCTGCTTAGTCGCAGCTTCTTTTGCAGCTAGCAAACGCGCTTCTTCAAGCTTGGCTGCTTTTTCTTCAGCCGTTTCAGCAATTGCAGGCTTAGCTTCAGCGGCTTTCTTTGCTTTAGCTTCTGCATCAGCTTTTGCCTTGGCTTTCGCAGCGGCATCAGCTTCGGCTTTCGCTTTAGCATCTGCGTCGGCTTTCGCCTTGGCAGCGGCTTCTGCAGCCGCTTTAGCTTCCAGTTCAGCCTTCTCTGCAGCTTCTGCCTCAGCAGCCGCATCGCGCTTAACAAAAGTACGCTTCTTACGTACTTCTACTTTGATATCTTTTGACTGACCACCGCTGCCGGCAACACTGAGTGTTGACACAGACTTACGCTGTAGTGTCATTTTAGTTGGTGCCGCATCGCCACCATGTTGTTTCTTTAAAAACTCAAGCAACTGCTGCTTCTCTTGTTCAGAAACCGTGTCACTCTTGTTCTTTTTAATACCAGCCTCAGAAAACTGCTCAACTAATCGATCAGCACTCTTCCCTACTTCTACGGCTAGTTTTTCTACTGTAGTATCTGCCATCTGTAAAATCCCCTCTGTTGATCGACTTATGCTTCTTCGCCAAACCAACAGATATTGCGGGCTGCCATGATGAGCTCACCAGCCTTTTGTTCTGTTAATTCTTCAATCTCGATCAAATCATCAATGCCTTGTTCGGCTAAATCTTCAAGCGTAATAACGCCTTTGCTTGCGAAAACATACGCCAAATGGCGCTCTAAACCTTCTAGGGCAAGCAAATCTTCGCTCGGCTCAGCACCGTCAAGTGCTTCTTCGGACGCCAGAGCCCGTGTAGAGATAGCGGCTTTTGCACGCTCTCTCAATGCTTCAACGATATCTTCGTCAAAACCTTCGATGTCCAATAGTTCCGCTTCTGGCACATAAGCAATCTCTTCTAATGAAGTAAAACCTTCATCAGCAAGTACCTGAGCGAAATCTTCATCGACATCCAGTGAAGCAACAAACAAATTAACCACCTTCGCACTTTCTGCTTGGTGTTTAGCTTGCATATCCGCCACTGTCATTACATTTAGCTCCCATCCCGATAACTGGGTGGCTAAACGCACGTTTTGGCCATTACGACCAATAGCTTGTGCTAATGAATCTGCTTCAACAGCAATATCCATTGAGTGATTGTCTTCATCTACAATGATTGATGCAACATCAGCAGGCGCCATCGCGTTGATAACAAACTGAGCTGGATTATCATCCCAAAGCACGATATCTACACGCTCACCGCCAAGCTCATTTGAAACTGCCTGAACACGTGCACCACGCATACCAACACAGGCACCGATAGGATCGATGCGACGGTCATTTGACTTAACTGCAATCTTAGCGCGAGAACCCGGATCACGAGCCGCCCCCATGATTTCAATCATCTCATCAGCAATTTCAGGTACTTCGACGCGGAAAAGCTCGATTAGCATATCTGGCTTAGTACGTGTCAAAAATAGCTGCGCGCCACGTGCTTCTGGACGTACCGCATACAGCAGTGCGCGAACACGGTCGCCAGGACGGAAGCTTTCACGAGAAATGAGGTCTTCTCTAAATAATACCGCGTCAGCGTTATTACCCAAATCAACCACTACACTTTCACGATTACTCTTCTTCACCACACCGGTGATCAACTCACCTTCTTTCTCGCGGAACTGGTCTACGATTTGGGCGCGCTCGGCTTCACGTACTTTTTGTACGATCACTTGCTTAGCCGTTTGCGTGGTAATACGGTCGAAAACAACAGATTCGATCTCATCTTCGATGTAGCCACCGATTTCGACTTCTGGGTCTTCATATTTTGCCGCTTCAAGAGTGATCTCACGAAATGGGTTTTCTAACGCTTCACCATTATCGTCAACCACCATCCAGCGACGGAATGTTTCGTAAGCACCAGTCTTACGGTCGATAGCGACGCGAACTTCGATATCGCCTTCATATTTTTTCTTGGTTGCTGTGGCTAGCGCAATTTCCAACGCTTCGAAAATCTTTTCGCGTGGAACTGCCTTCTCATTTGAAACCGCCTCAGCGACTAGCAGAATCTCTTTATTCATCCTCTTGCCTCGTTCACCTTGAATCCATCAAAACTTAGCGATTAAATTGCCTTTACGGATATTATCCAAGGCAATAATCAGTGCGTTGCCATCAACAGTTAGAGTGAGCATTTGCCCCTCAATACCGGTGACAGTACCTTTTAAATTACGACTACCCGCTACAGGCATAGTCAATTGAACCTTTACAGTTTCACCCATGTAGCGTTCATACTGCGCTGCATTAAATAGCGGTCTGTCGACGCCAGGCGATGAAACTTCTAATGTATATTCGGTAGAGATAGGGTCTTCGACATCAAGTACGGCGCTCACCTGACGGCTAACATCAGCACAATCTTCAATAAAAATGCCATTCTCATTATCAATATATACACGCAGAATAGAGTGCTTGCCTGCTTGCACGTAATCAATGCCCCAAAGACTGTGGCCTAATGCTTCAACTGGTGCAGTCAACATCTGTTCCAGTTTGCTTTCTAAAGTTGCCAAGGTAGCTATCCCCCGAAAAACAAAAAAGGGCATAAAGCCCTAGTACGACATCGCTTCTAAGCGATATTTCAAAAGTCCAGATAACAAAAAACCCCGTAATAACGAGGTCATAGCATTCAGAACCTGTTTCAGAAGCAGATGTAAATCTGATTCTGAGAAGCTGGTTGCGGGGGCCGGATTTGAACCGACGACCTTCGGGTTATGAGCCCGACGAGCTACCAAACTGCTCCACCCCGCGTCAACTGCTGCAATTATATTGATAGTTATCAATATTTGCAATAACAAAGCGACTAACCAATCACTTTGCTATATTCAAAATCAATCTAAAAGAGCGATTTAGAATTTGGTGCGGATGGGGGGACTTGAACCCCCACGAGCATAGCTCACCACCCCCTCAAGATGGCGTGTCTACCAATTCCACCACATCCGCATGTGATCGTTACGCTTTACTGTTTTCACCTTTGTGAGATAAATTGAGGAAACTATCTCAGTGTAAACAGTAGGCCCTATTTATTAGTTAAATAGCACCTAGATTTAATCATTATTAAATCTTAGTCAGGGATCTTATCTTCTGACTTATCGGCTTCGTTTACAGCGTCAGTCACTTGTTCAGTTACTGCAGCCGCATCTGCGCCTAACTCTTTCCACGAATCTTCAGATTTTGCATGGTTTGCACTTAAGTTACCAATGGTAAGACTTAGTGCGAAAAATGCTACAGCTAAAATCGCGGTAGAGCGTGTTAAAAAGTTACCTGAACCAGACGATCCAAATAATGTTGCTGATGCACCGGCGCCAAATGAGGCTCCCATATCAGCACCTTTACCTTGTTGGATTAGAATTAGGCCAACTAGACCTAGTGCAACCAACAAGTATATAACCATTAGAACTTCGTACATATTATGCGCTCATTGCTATCGAACATAAACTTAAAAACTCGGTAGAGTTCAAGCTTGCACCGCCTATCAGTCCACCATCTACATCAGGCTGAGCAAATAGATCTGCTGCATTACTCGGTGTTACGCTACCACCGTACAAAATCCTGATATTCTCTCCAATAAATGGAGATACTTCAGAGAGACGTTTGCGTATAAACGCATGAACTTCCTGTGCCTGCTCTGGCGTAGCGCTCTTACCTGTTCCTACGGCCCACAGAGGCTCGTAAGCGATAATTGCGTTATCAAAAGCCATGGTGCCATTTTTCTCAATGACCACGTCTAACTCTTCAGCAATCACCTCAAAGGTGCGTCTTGCTTCACGAGCTGGACCCGACTCACCAACACAGAGTATTGGGGTCAAACCGTGCTTTTGTGCTGCAGCGAACTTCTCCGCTACGATATCACTAGTTTCGCCGTACATACGACGACGTTCGGAGTGGCCGATAATCACATATCGACATCCTGAATCTTTTAACATCTGGCCTGACACTTCGCCAGTATAGGCACCAAAGTCATGTTGACTTAGGTTTTGCGCACCCATTCTAACTAGGCAACCGTTCAAGGCTTCCTTATTTGCGTCAAGCTGCTGACGTACACTTTCCAGAAATATACTTGGCGGACATAAGACAACTTCCGCTGAATCATTTTGAAGCTTGGTAGCGAATTTAGTGAATAGTTCCTGCGCAAGTTGTGCAGTACCGTTCATTTTCCAGTTACCAGCGACCATTGGACGTCTAAGGGCCATCACTGTCTCCTCTGAAAGCGGCGTGAATAATAGCGAACCACTTGTTAAGTTACAATACCTAAATCTCGAAATTTTGCGATAAACCGTCGAAGCGCTTACTTTTTATGCTTAACGTCGGTGCTATGCGCAGGAATTAATCTATTCGCGACTAACTCCTGTATCGAGGATTACGCGCTTTATACTAACGCCCGAATAGCGTCAGCAATAGTATTGGCATGGCGTGTTACATCTGCCGCCACATCGCCTTCAACCATGACTCGGATTAGCGGTTCTGTGCCTGACTTTCTCAATAATACTCGGCCACGTTCACCAAGTTGCTGTTCAACCTCTGCTTGCGCACTAAGAACAGACTCTGATACGAGCGGATCATGGCTGCCTTCAAAACGCACATTAACCAGCACCTGAGGTAACATTTTAATCCCTTCGGTGAGTTCTTCTAATGTGGCGTCTTTGCGGCGCATCGCCGCCAACACAAGGATTCCTGCAACAATGCCGTCCCCTGTCGTACCATGGTCAAGATTGAGAATATGCCCTGAGTTTTCACCACCAATACGCCACTCGTGCTGCTTCAATAACTCCATTACATAGCGATCGCCCACTTTAGAGCGCACAAACGGAATATCACGGGCTTTCAATGCTAAATCCAAACCAAGATTTGACATTAACGTGCCAACCACACCACCTTTTAGCACCCCTCTATCTTGGGCATCACACGCCAAGATATAAAGAATTTCGTCACCATCGATCACTTTACCATGGCGATTAACCATCATAATACGGTCACCATCGCCATCCAGTGCAATACCTAAATCCGCCTGTTCTGCAATCACTGTCTCACGGATTTTACCCATTGAGGTTGCGCCCACCTCATGGTTAATATTGATGCCATCGGGCTTATCACCGATAGCGATGACGTCTGCGCCGAGCTCTCTAAATACATTCGGTGCAATATGATAGGTTGCGCCATGAGCGCAATCGACGACAATTTTAAGTCCGTGGAGCGTATGCTCAGCAGGGAAGTTACCTTTGCAATACTCAATGTAGCGCCCAGGTGCATCATCAATACGCGATACCTTACCCAATAGATGAGATTCTACGCAGGTTAACTCTTTTTCCAATTCGGCTTCTATCTCTAACTCGATGGCATCACCGAGCTTACTGCCGTCAGTTGAGAAAAACTTAATCCCGTTGTCATAATAGGGGTTATGTGAGGCACTGATCACGACACCTGCTTCTGCACGAAATGTTCGCGTTAGATACGCGACTGCAGGAGTAGGCATTGGTCCCATTAACATCACATTCAGTCCGGCCGCAGACAAGCCCGCTTCCATCGCTGATTCAAAAAGATAGCCCGAGATTCGTGTATCCTTACCGATAATGACTTTCTTGGTACCCGTTCGCGACAATACACGCCCAGCAGCCCAACCCAGTTTCAAAGCCAATTCAGGGGTCATCTTGCCAGCCCCTACTTTGCCACGAATGCCATCTGTTCCAAAAAATTTTCTCAATTGACTAACCTCTAACGTTTGTAAACGTATACATTTTTATTTTCGGCATATCGCCATGCCGTAAATATCTATTCGTTATAATGCATCATAATACTTGCATGCTTGCATGACCTTGATCATATCCATGGTTTCTTTTACATCATGGACTCGCAATATATGAGCGCCGCGCTGCACTGCAATCATGGCTGCTGCGACACTGCCAACGACACGTTGCTCTACCTCTACCTGTAACAAGTTGCCAATCATGCTCTTACGCGACAAACCAATCAATAAAGGCAGCTGGAACTCACTAAAATCGGCTAAACGATGCAGCAGTTCATAATTATGTGAAAGCGTTTTACCGAAACCAAATCCGGGGTCGAGCACCAGTCGCTCCTTAGCAATACCGGCGGCCATACAAGCTGCTACGCGTTCATGAAAAAATGTGCTGATATCTTTAATAATATCGCCATATTCTGGTGATGCTTGCATAGAGCGAGGCTGGCCTTGCATATGCATCAGGCAGACAGGTACCTGTAACTTAGCGGCAGCCGCTAGCGCGCCAGGCACCTGTAAAGCACGAACATCATTAATTAAATGTGCACCTGCAGAGACAGCTGCGGACATCACTTGAGGTTTACTTGTATCCACTGAGATGCAAACATCGTGAGTATTACCCACATATTCGATGAGTGGGATAACCCTGTCTAACTCTTCTTGAAGCGAAACATCTTTGGCACCGGGTCGCGTCGACTCCCCACCAATATCGATAAACGCAGCACCGTCAGCGACCATCTGATCCGCATGCCGACAAGCGCGCTCGATGCTGGTGAACTTCCCACCATCTGAAAATGAATCTGGGGTCACATTGAGTATCCCCATAACCTGTGGCACGCTAAGATCTAACCTTTTGTCTGCACAAGTAAACAGCAAAGCTCAACCCTCAGTATTGTCTATACAAATTTTTAACGTTGATGTGCGACTGAACAGCGCAGCAGCCCCCCTCTACAAACCTAAACAGGGTCGCAGAGCAAGGTAACATCACTTACTGTATCGTCCACGATGTAGAAACACTATGTGAATCAATAACAAGAAAACCCCTTTCGGGGTTTTCTGAACTCACTGACTAACAACCGCTCTAGTGTCAATCAGCTATTTTGCTACAGGTGACTCATCAGTGCTGTCAGCCACTGACGTTTCAACCTCTTCGGGCTCAGCGGCATCGTCAATCTCTTGCGCTTTGCCACCTTTGTCACCGTTGCTACCATTCTCATCCATATTCCAATCGGCTGGCGCACGAACTTCACGACGCGCCATTAGATCATCAATCTGTGATGAATCAATGGTTTCATACTTCATCAATGCATCTTTCATTGCATGAAGTATGTCCATATTTTCAGTTAGGAAAGTATGGGCTCTTTCGTAGTTACTATCGATAAGAATTTTCACTTCGTCATCAATGACTTTGGCTGTCTCATCAGACATATGCTGTGACTTGCCCATACTACGACCTAAAAAGACTTCATTTTCATCTTCGGCATAGAGGACAGGACCAAGCTTCTCAGAGAAGCCCCATTGCGTCACCATGTTACGTGCAATCGATGTCGCATACTTAATGTCCTGTGATGCGCCTGTCGATACGCGCTCACTGCCGTAGATAAGCTCTTCGGCTAAGCGGCCACCGTACGCCACAGAGATTTGACTCTCTAGCTTTCTACGGCTCTGACTAATAGCGTCGGCTTCTGGCAAAAAGAAGGTCACACCTAAAGCACGGCCACGAGGAATAATAGTCACCTTATGCACAGGATCATGCTCAGGCACTAAGCAACCAACAATAGCATGGCCAGCTTCGTGATACGCGGTCATCTCTTTTTCATCTTCAGACATCACCATGGTGCGACGTTCTGCACCCATCATGATCTTATCTTTAGCGCTTTCAAATTCTTCCATGCCAACGACGCGGCGGTTACCACGTGCAGCAAATAGCGCCGCTTCGTTAACTAGGTTAGCCAAATCGGCACCAGAGAAACCTGGTGTACCACGGGCAATAACACTCGCTTTGACATCATCGGCCAACGGCACTTTACGCATATGGACTTTGAGGATTTGCTCGCGGCCACGCACATCAGGCAAACCAACAACAACCTGACGGTCAAAACGACCTGGGCGCAACAATGCTGCATCGAGTACGTCTGGACGGTTAGTCGCCGCGATAACGATAATACCTTCGTTACCTTCGAAACCATCCATCTCAACTAGCATCTGGTTCAACGTTTGCTCACGCTCGTCGTGACCACCACCAACACCAGCGCCACGTTGGCGACCTACGGCATCGATTTCATCAATAAAGATGATACAAGGTGCAGATTTTTTCGCTTGCTCGAACATGTCACGTACACGGGATGCACCAACACCAACAAACATCTCGACGAAGTCAGAACCTGAAATAGTAAAGAATGGCACTTTAGCTTCACCAGCTATCGCCTTCGCCAGTAGTGTTTTACCTGTACCTGGAGGACCAACAAGCAAAACACCCGTTGGAATACGGCCACCAAGCTTTTGGAATTTAGTGGGTTCTCTAAGGTAATCAACCAACTCTTTAACGTCTTCTTTGGCTTCATCACAACCTGCAACATCACCAAAAGTCGTCTTAATCTGGTCTTCACTCATCAATTTGGCTTTGCTCTTACCAAACGACATCGCGCCTTTACCGCCACCGCCTTGCATCTGACGCATGAAGAATATCCATACACCGATAAGCAGTAACATTGGGAACCAAGAGATAAAAATCTGGGTCAAAAAACCTGACTCTTCGGCTTCCTGGCCTTTCATGGTGACACCTTTACGATCAAGATCATTGATAAGATCTTGGTCATACATTGGCATAATCGTTGTGAACTTTTCACCAGTCCGTTTAGTGCCTTCAATAGTGCGTTGATCGCTCTTAACTTCGACAGTATTTATCTGTCCAGAACGCACGTCATCTAAGAATGCTGAATAATCCATCTTCAACGAAGTTGATGAAGAGGGGGAGTAGCCCTGAAACACTGACATCAACACTACGGCGATGACAACCCAGAGAATTAAATTTTTTGCCATATCACTCAAAATTACTAGACCTCATAAAGTCTTGCGGTTACTGACGTTAGGTTACTACAACTTGTATCCTGTCGCCACAAGATAGACTTCACGCGAACGCGGTCGCGAAGAGTCTGGCTTACGTGTTTTAACGGTTGTAAATGCTTCTTTAACCGCCTTCATATACTCATCAAAGCCCTCCCCCTGAAAGACTTTGACAGCAAAACTTCCATTTGGTGCCAACACTTGATGACACATATCAAGCGCCAACTCCACCAAATACATGGCCCGGGGTTGATCAACACCACCCGTGCCACTCATATTAGGCGCCATATCAGAAAGCACAACATCGACTTTAGCATCACCCACCCGCTCAAGTAAGGCGTCGAGAACTTTCTCTTCACGAAAATCTCCTTGAAGAAAATCGACACCAACAATTGGGTCCATAGGCAAAATATCACAAGCAATTACTTTGCCGTTATCACCGGCTAACTTAACTGCAATTTGCGACCATCCACCTGGTGCTGCCCCTAAATCCACCACAGTCATTCCGGGACGGATCAGTTTGTCTTTCTGTTGTATCTCTTCGATTTTAAACGCGGCACGGGAACGCAGCCCACGTTTTTGCGATAACTTAACATAATGATCATCGAAATGTTCCTGCATCCAACGGGAGGAACTTGCTGTTCGTTTTTTACCTGACATTTAAAATCCGCAACAAATAAAAGTTACACAAAGGCTATATGAGGGTAGAATAGCGGTTTTTCAACAGTAACTCAGCATAAAGTTGGTAGAAATGAACTTAACAACCAAACAAAAACAGCACTTAAAAGGCTTAGCACATAACTTAAAGCCTGTTGTACAGCTTGGTTCCAATGGTCTGACTGAAGGTGTACTGGCTGAAATTGATAATGCACTCTCTCATCATGAACTAATCAAAGTGAAAGTAGCTTCTGGCGACAGAGAGCTAAAAAATGCAGTCGTTGACGCCATCGTACGCGAAACCCAAGCTGTAAAAGTGCAGCTAATCGGTCACGTATTGGTCCTTTTCCGTCAATCTCCAGAAATGAAGATTGCTGTGCCTAAGGCAAAGTAATTCAGCAATGCGCTTTTAATTTATTAAAAAGCTCATTACTAGGTAAGCTAAAAAGAGCCGCTGTATCTACAGCGGCTCTTTTTTATTATGGCGTTTGACTAATCGGTGCTAATTGATAATGTTCGGCTTTCACCTTCAATAGCTCCGGTAAACACGTTCCCACCGAGATAGATGATATTGTGCCAATCATTATTCCAAGGAACATTGCGATAGAAAAACCCTCTAAGGGAACACCACCCATCCCCCACAGCGCAGCAACGGTAATTAATGTCGTGCCGCTGGTAACCATAGTGCGTGAAAACGTTGCTTTCACCGCCGCACTGCATACTTCATCAACAGCCATTTTCGGTTTTGCTATCAATAGTTCTCGGATCCTGTCAGCAATCACAATTGAGTCATTCAGCGAATATCCCAATATGGCTAACACTGCCGCCAATATGGTCAAATTAAACTCCATTTGCATCAAAGAGAAAAACGCCAAAACAAAGACCACATCGTGAAACAAAGCAAGTAACGCCCCACTCGCTAAACGCCATTCAAAGCGAAAACTTAAGTATCCTAGAACACATAGCATAGCAACCAGTAATGCTAATCCCCCTTGCTCCGCAAGCTCTTGACCAATTTGCGGTCCGACAATACTGGAATTAAGCACTTCGACATTGCCACTTAACGGCGCAAGTACACTAACAATATCCGTACTCGACTTCGCATCAACCTGGCTGTATCTCAATACCCAACGACCCGACTCACCGGCAGAGATGACACTTACTTCCTGTTCAGAGTGCTGTGCTAACAGTTCACTCAATTCAGTCGCTTTAATATGACTGTCCAGCCGCACTTCTGTTACCACTCCACCAGTGAAATCTAATCCCCAATTGAAGCCATTACTAAAGATAATACCTATCGATGAGATGATAATCATTAGCGATAATACACTCGACAGGTAACGGGCCTTGGTTAACTTGCTCATTTTTATTACGTTCATCTTATACCCTCACATCGCGGCGAAAATCGCGGCCATATACCCAATTCACTAAAGCTCTAGAAGCAAAAATCCCCGTAAACATACTAGTTAATAAACCAAGGCCTAAGGTCAATGCGAAACCTTGTATCGGACCATTACCAATGGAATACAGCACTATAGCGGTGATCATCGTGGTGAAATTTGCATCGACAATGGTCGATAGAGCACTGTCGAACCCGCGTTCAATGGCGTGAGCGAAGCTCCTGCCCTCCTTGATTTTGTCTTTAATCCGCTCAAAGATAAGCACATTAGTATCAACCGCCATGCCAACAGTTAACACCAACCCTGCAATACCTGGTAAGGTCAATACAGCTCCTGGTATCAGGGCTAATAATCCGAACAACACCACCATGTTAGAAATAAGCGCCACATTCGCTATCCAACCTAAGCGGCGATACCAAAGCCCCATAAAAAGCAAAGTGAAGGCCATTCCTAACGCCAGCGCCGAAAAACCATTAGCAATATTTTCCTCTCCTAAACTGGGGCCAATAGTCCTCTCTTCAGCGATGGTAACAGGTGCAGTCATCGAACCTGCCCGCAGCAGCAACGCAAGCTGTTGCGCACTGGCATAGTCCCCCACTCCGGTGATACTGAAACGGTCACCGAGCTGAGAACGAATCGTAGCCACACTGATCACCTCGGTAGATTGACTTATTTTGCCTTTATCATCGCGACTGTATTCGCTATAAGAGGTCGCCATCGGTTTACCGATATTGTCACGTGAAAAACCTGACATGATTTTGCCACCTTTTCTATCGAGATGAATCACAACCTCCGCTAACCCCATCTCGCCAAGCTGTGCTCTGGCATCAACAATATGTTCTCCGCCTAGCACCGCCCGTCGTGAGACCGATACTGGTCCATCTTTTTCGCTGTCCAATACTTTGGAGTTCAGCGCGCCCGGTTGCATCACCTGATAAAACGCTAAGCTTGCTGTCGCCCCAATAACTGATTTAGCCGCAGCGGGGTCTTGGACGCCTGGCAACTCAATACGAATGCGTTGCTCTCCTTGGCGCTGAACGAGCGCTTCGGTAATGCCTAGCTGTTCTATACGGCTGCGCATTATCTGCAGGTTTTGCTTGACCGTCAGATCTCGAATATTGACTTTTTCGCTATCAGACAGATTAACCCCGAGTGCATTGAGCCCCGAGTTGGTTACTTGCCAATGTGGATATTGCGCCACAATAAACTGACGCAACTTTTGGCGTTGCCTCGAGTCTGAGGCAGATATTTGTACACTCCCGCCAGCCTGAGGTTGAACAGTTATTCCAACGAGAGACTCATCACGCACAAATTGTCGAGTTGCCTCGACAAACGTATTGTTGTGCAATTGATACACAGGATCGATCTCAACATCGAGTAAAAACTGCACACCACCACGTAAATCTAAGCCTAGTTTAATTGGAGAAAAACCTAACGACAGCAGCCAATTAGGAGCGGACGGTGCTAGTGTAAGGGTGACCTCGGATGGGGTTTTAACTTGCTCAACTAGCAGGGATTTAAGTTGAGCCTGCTGTGAGCTATCAGTGAGCACGACCAAGGTTTTTCCCATTGTTTGATCAATACGCTTAACTTCAATCCCAGCGGAGATGAGCCGTTGGTGCAACATCAAAGGATCGAGCTTGAGCCCGGCCTCTTTACTAACTTGAATGGCTGCATCTTCACCATAAAATGTCGGTAAGGCACTCAATAACATAATGATGATCGTGACAACTAACAGCACATACTTCCATGCACTGTAGTGGTTCAACAGGGTTGCTTTATTTTGTTTTCTCATACTTCTTTGCTCTTTATCTTCACTAAATACGCAAAATGTCGACGACTGAACAGTGAAAAACCGCCCCTAGAAGGTGGGTTAATCGTTAATCTGCGTTGCCGTCGAAAATGTCGAGAACAGTGCCTTAGCGCGGATAACCTGTAACGATTTGTAGGTAAATGATAGGCGCTAGAACAAACTCACAGGTGCTAAAGATAAGCACGCTGTATTGACCCACCAGATAAAGCGGGAATGGACTGTTCTCGATTGATAAGCCTGAAAGGGCTTAATAGTATTTAGCTAGCGGAGCGGGTATGAGATAAACGGTAAAGAAGATTAGATTCTTTCCATGCAGAAAGCCTAAAAGATGAGCCATCAATATGCAGCTGCCAATCGACGGCAGGTTTAAAATCCATACGATAGCCCACGGTTAATGAAGGAATTGGTGGGGAGATAAATTCAAATACCAGTTGGTAGTCAGGCCGACTATGCAGACGTTCATACTGTGCGAAGCTGATTAATCGTTGCGACACCAGCGGCGCATATTCTGAGCTCTTGCTCTCTTTGTGTTGCAGATACCGACCTTGAACATCACTTTCTATATCCAGTGACGTCTTTAGTGATGACTCCATGATGTTAAACATTGTGGCAGTATCGACCTTAGCACTTTGAACAGATAGTGGCTGACCCTCAGCATTCAAATTGTTCCCAGCGATCAGCGTATGCTGTTGGTTTATGGCAGACGCACTTGCTGACATAGGTGACAAACAGAGTCCCCCAATGAGCAACAAAATAGATCCTACCAACCACAATAATCGCACTAAACCACCTTACTCACTACATTACTTTACGCTGATATATAAACACAGCACTCTAAGGATTAAAACCATTAATCACGCTGTTATGAGCTTTATATCAAACAAACATAAAAAAACCGCTATAAAGCGGTTTTTATGGACATCAAACGATGAAATTAGATGTACTCAACTTTAATGATTTCAAAATCACTGGTACCGCCAGGAGTGGTGATAGAGATTTCATCGTCTAAGCTTTTACCCACTAAACCACGCGCAATAGGCGAGCTCACTGACAGTAAGTTCTCTTTGATGTTAGCTTCATCTTCTCCCACAATACGGTAGGTTGACTCCTCTTCGGTATCTAAGTTCAGAATGGTCACCGTGGTACCAAAAATAACACGCCCAGTGTTTTCCATTTTGGTCACATCAATGATTTGCACATTTGACAGCTTACCTTCGATGTCACGTACACGAGCTTCGCACAGGCCTTGCTCTTCGCGGGCTGCATGATATTCGGCATTCTCTTTCAAATCACCCAGCTCTCTGGCAATACCAATGGCTTCAGCAATCTTAGGACGCTTATCGAACTTTAAATAATCTAACTCTTTGCGCAACATCTCTGCGCCAACAACTGTCATCGGAACCTTATTCATAGGAACGATTGTCTCCTTAAAACAAAAGCATCCTAGCCAGCCTGACCATTATCGGGTCACTGACTAAGTAAAATAATGCATGGAATAGCTCTATTCTATATCGTGATGCCGCGAGATGCTATTTAATCACACACAGATAAGCATAGCGCAGATAGAACTGTGTTTTCTATCCCATTACTAACACCAAAATCAAGCATAAAAAAGGCCGCGAAGCGGCCTTTTTGCAACTCAAAGACTATTAGCCTTTAATGCGCTGATGAAGCTCTTGTACCGAGGTCACTGTCGTGCGGTCATCCGCAGCATGCGCCATGCATGTTGCAAAGGCGGCATTCAATGTTGTGGTGTAGTTCACTTTATAACGCAATGCACCGCGGCGTAACTGACGCGAGTCTTCAATTGCTTGACGACCTTCAGTGGTGTTCACAATGTAGGTGTATTCATCGTTCTTGATACGGTCAAGAATATGAGGACGACCTTCATGAACCTTGTTCACTAAACGCGGATTAATACCCGCTTCGCCTAACACAACTGCGGTACCGTGAGTGGCATCGATTTCGTAACCAAGCTCAATTAACTTAGCCGCTAAATCGGCAACGCGGTTTTTGTCACTGTTACGCACTGACAGTAATGCACGCCCAGACTTAGGTACTTCTGATGTCGCACCAAGCTGCGCTTTTGCGTAGGCTTCGGCAAACGTATCACCTACACCCATCACTTCACCGGTTGAACGCATTTCAGGGCCAAGCAATGGGTCAACACCAGGGAACTTGTTGAATGGTAAAACCACCTCTTTCACTGAATAGAAAGGTGGGATCACTTCTTTTGTGAAGCCTTGCTCTTCAAGTGATTGGCCAGCCATCACACGTGCTGCGATTTTAGCTAATGGCACACCGGTTGCTTTCGATACGAATGGCACGGTGCGCGCGGCACGAGGGTTAACCTCAATCATGTAGATGTTGTTTTCTTGTACGGCAAACTGCACGTTCATCAAGCCAATAACACCTAGTTCCATTGCAAGCTTTGTCACCTGTTCACGCATCTGGTCTTGGATCTCTTGACTCAGCGTGTAAGGAGGCAGTGAACAACCAGAGTCACCTGAGTGAACACCCGCTTGTTCGATATGCTCCATGATAGCGCCAACCACTACCGTCTTACCGTCACAGATTGCATCAATATCGACTTCTGTCGCATTATCTAAGAAGCGATCAAGCAATACTGGCGATGCATTGGATACACTCACAGCTTCATTGAAGTAACGACGCAAGTCTTGCTCGTCATACACTATCTCCATCGCTCGGCCACCTAATACATACGATGGGCGCACAACCAATGGATAACCAATACGCTCAGCAGAAATAACCGCACCTTCAACCGTTGTCACGGTATCGTTTTCAGGTTGCTTCATCTCTAAACGCTGAATCGCTTGCTGAAAACGCTCACGGTCCTCAGCGCGGTCGATAGCATCAGGGCTAGTACCAATGATAGGTACACCCGCAGCCTCTAGATCGCGAGCCAATTTAAGCGGTGTCTGGCCGCCATATTGTACAATCACGCCCTTAGGCTGTTCGATACGAACAATTTCCAAAACATCTTCAAGCGTCACTGACTCAAAGTAGAGTCTGTCTGAAGTATCATAGTCGGTTGAAACCGTTTCAGGGTTACAGTTAACCATAATGGTCTCGTAACCATCTTCACGAAGCGCAAGCGCCGCATGAACACAACAGTAATCGAACTCAATACCTTGGCCAATACGGTTTGGACCACCACCCAATACCATGATTTTGTCACGGTTAGATGGATTAGCCTCACACTCTTCCTCGTAGGTCGAGTACATATAGGCTGTATCCGTTGAGAACTCAGCCGCACAGGTATCAACACGCTTATAAACAGGGTGGATCTCATGGCGATAGCGCAGCTTGCGCATCTCAGATTCGCTGACCGCCATCAGTTCGGCAAGACGAGAATCAGAAAAACCTTTACGCTTTAGCTTGAACAAGAAATCCTTGTCCATACTAGAGATACTTGACTCTTTTACTTGGCCTTCAAGCGCCAGTAGCTCTTCAATCTGAACCAAGAACCACGGGTCGATATTAGTTAACTTAAAGACATCATCAAGACTGAGTCCCGCACGGAAGGCATCGGCAATATACCAAATACGTTCGGCACCAGGCTCTTTAAGCTCATGGCGAATACGCGTTAGCGCATCGGCTTCTTGGATATCGATAATGGAATCTAAACCATTCACACCAACTTCAAGGCCGCGCAGTGCTTTTTGCAATGACTCTTGGAATGTACGACCTATCGCCATCACTTCACCCACAGATTTCATCTGAGTGGTGAGTCGGTCATTTGCACCAGCAAATTTTTCGAAATTAAAACGTGGCACTTTAGTCACCACGTAATCGATGGCTGGCTCAAAAGATGCCGGTGTCGCACCACCAGTGATATCGTTACTTAGCTCATCAAGGGTGAAACCAACTGCCAACTTAGCCGCGATTTTAGCAATCGGGAAACCCGTCGCTTTCGATGCTAGCGCAGAAGAGCGTGAAACTCGTGGGTTCATCTCAATGATCACCATACGGCCATCAATTGGATTAATACCAAACTGTACGTTTGAGCCGCCGGTTTCAACACCAATCTCGCGTAACACAGCAAGTGATGCATTGCGCATCAGCTGGTATTCTTTATCAGTTAATGTTTGCGCTGGTGCCACAGTGATAGAGTCACCCGTATGAACACCCATTGGATCGAAGTTTTCAATTGAACAGACAATGATGCAGTTATCATTGCGGTCACGAACCACTTCCATCTCATACTCTTTCCAACCAATTAACGACTCATCAATAAGCAGTTCGTTGGTTGGTGACAGGTCAAGGCCTTGAGAGCAGATCTCTTCAAACTCCTCCTTGTTATAGGCGATACCACCGCCACTACCGCCCATCGTAAATGATGGACGAATAATACAAGGGAAACCCACTTGTTCGAGTACGCCATAAGCATCTTCCATGCTACGAGCAATACCTGCACGTGGACACTCGAGACCAATGGCTTTCATCGCTTCATCGAAGCGGCTGCGATCTTCAGCCTTATCAATCGCATCGGCAGTCGCGCCAATCATCTCGACATTAAATTCGGCAAGCACGCCTTCGCTTTCTAGACGCAGTGCACAGTTCAATGCAGTTTGACCACCCATGGTTGGTAGAATCGCATCAGGACGCTCTTTGGCGATAATGTTGCGTACCACTTCCCAATGAATTGGCTCAATATAGGTCGCATCGGCCATCTCAGGGTCGGTCATAATGGTCGCTGGGTTCGAGTTGACCAAAATGACACGGTAACCCTCTTCACGCAGCGCTTTACAAGCCTGGGCACCCGAGTAGTCAAACTCACATGCTTGACCAATCACAATTGGGCCTGCACCCAGGATTAGAATACTTTTTATATCTGTACGTTTTGGCATTGCTGAAACCTTCTCCCGGACTACTTAGCGTTGTGACGATACTGTTCGATCAACTCAATGAAATGATCAAACAATGGGGCCGCATCATTAGGGCCTGGACTCGCTTCAGGGTGGCCCTGGAAGCTAAATGCAGGTTTATCCGTTAGATGAATACCTTGTAATGAACCATCAAATAGCGATTTATGGGTCACCTTAATGTTAGCTGGCAGGCTAGTTTCATCGGCAGCAAAACCATGGTTTTGACTGGTGATCATCACATTGCCTTGTTCGATATTACTCACAGGGTGGTTAGCACCATGATGACCAAACTTCATCTTCAAGGTTTTTGCACCAGAGGCCAGTGCCAATAATTGATGGCCTAAACAGATACCAAAAACAGGAATGTCAGTCTTCAAGATATCTTGAATCGCTCTAATGGCATAATCACATGGCTCTGGGTCACCAGGACCGTTAGACAAAAATATACCATCAGGATTCATTGCAAGTACGTCTGCAGCAGAAGTCTGTGCAGGAACAACCGTCACATCACAACCGCGATCAACCAGCATACGTAAAATGTTGCGTTTAACGCCATAATCATAGGCAACAACTTTAAACTTAAGCTCGGACTCAGGGGTATCAAGGGGTAAACCACCCACAAGACGCCAGCTTCCACTACGCCATTGATACTGAGATGCAGTGGTCACTTCTTTGGCTAAATCCATGCCTTTCAATCCAGGGAACGCCTTAGCCGCTTCAAGTGCTTTAGCTTCATCCAAATCACCGACTAATATTGCGCCAGCCTGAGCCCCTTTCTCCCTTAAAATACGCGTCAATTTACGTGTATCGATATCTGCAATACCGACAACATTGTTGGCTTTTAAGTAGTCACTTAGGGATTGCTGATTTCTGAAGTTACTTGCAATTAGAGGCAGATCTCTAATAATTAACCCACATGCATGAACTGCATTAGATTCGGTATCTTCACTGTTGGTACCTGTGTTACCAATGTGAGGGTAAGTCAAAGTAACGATTTGACGAGAATAGGAAGGATCTGTAAGAATCTCTTGGTAACCAGTCATTGAAGTGTTAAAAACAACTTCACCAACTGCAAGACCATCGGCACCAATTGCTGTGCCAGAGAATACGGTTCCATCTTCGAGTACGAGTAAGGCAGACTTTGTCAACGCGACCTCCGAAAAAGAGCCAAGCCACTGAATAATAGGGTTTTATGTTATATTTAAAATACCAACTTTCGCTAAAATACGAAATTTTGACAAATTCCGTCAATTCTATAGGTCAAACCTAAATTCGTCTATAGCTAGTGGGTAAGTTTTTCAAAAAAAAACGCCATATAGGCGTTTTTTTAAATCAATCTTTCAGGCCTAAGACCTGCTGCATATCGTAAAGGCCGGGACCTTGGTCACCAAGCCAAAACGCGGCGCGCATTGCACCATTGGCAAAAGTCATGCGACTCGAAGCCTTATGGGTGATTTCCAGACGCTCACCAATATCAGCAAACATCGCAGTGTGCTCACCAACGATATCACCGGCACGAATGGTTGAGAAACCTATGGTCTCACGACTACGCTCTTCGGTGATCCCTTCGCGGCCATAAATGGCACACTTTTCAAGATCACGTCCCAGCACCTCGGCAATCACCTCTCCCATTTTCAACGCTGTACCTGACGGCGCATCTTTCTTATGGCGATGGTGACCTTCAATGATCTCAATATCAGTGTAATCACCCATTACTTCGGCCGCCAACTCAAGCAGGCGCCACATCAAGTTGACGCCAACAGACATATTGGGTGCCATCACGATAGGAGTGGATTCACTGTAAGCAGCAATCTGCTCTTTCTGTGCATGATTAAAACCCGTGGTTCCAATCACAATCGCCTTACCATTACGCGAACACCAATCGGTATGTACGACACTAGCTTCTGGCGAAGTAAAATCGATCAGGACGTCGAAATCATCGACGGCATGATCAAGAGAATCCGTAATAGCAACATTCATGGCACCAACACCTGCGAGCTCGCCGGCATCTACTCCAATCAATGTCGAACCAGCACGCTCAATCGCAGCACCTAAAAAGATATTGCTACTTAACTTGGCCGATTCAATAAGAGTTCGGCCCATACGACCGCTGCCACCAGTAATAGCCACTCTTACTTGCTCTGTCATCTACTTCTCCCTGCACAAATTATTGATACCAATCGTACACTGCACTATGGCAACAGCTCTAGACTGATAATGGTTTTTCTATTTCAAAAAAAAGCCTAAGCGATAGCTTAGGCATTTTTATTAAATGATGTCGAGTAACTCAACTTCAAATACTAACGCTGAGTATGGAGGAATTGAAGCACCCGCTCCACGCTCGCCATAGGCTAGGTGATGAGGAACATATAGCTTCCACTTAGCACCCACAGGCATAAGTTGAAGTGCTTCTGTCCAACCAGCAATCACACCTGATACTGGGAATTCAGCTGGCTGATCACGCAATACAGAGCTATCGAAAACATCACCAGAGATGAAAGTACCGTGGTAGTGAGTACGTACAGTTGAATCGTAACCAGGCTTGTCACCGTTACCTTCGTTAATGATTTCGTACTGTAGACCAGACTCAAGGGTAACAACACCATCACGCTTTTGGTTTTCAGCTAAGAAAGTATCGCCCTCTGCAGAAGCTACCGCTGCGGCTTCTTCTTGAACCTTCTGAATACGCTGACTGATTTCAGTGAAGGCAGTTTGAAGATCTTGCATAGAAACAGCGCTCTCTTTACCGTCAAATGCGTCAGATAAACCAACTTGAACAGCTGAAATATCAATACCTTCAAAAGAGTTTGCAGCTAATTGCTCGCCTAGTTGACGACCGACACCATAGCTTGCGTGCTGTTCAATTGTGGTGAACTTCTCAGACATAATGATTGTACTCTCATAGATTCAATTAATTTCGCGCGGAATTTTAACATAGAATGTGATAAAAAACCCATTAATAGCAGTTTACTCACAGCTATTTTTTACACTGGATTGTGTGTTCTGATATAACGGCAATACCTTAGCTTGCATCTGTTGCAAATCAGCAATTCGGTGATCATGTGAAGGGTGAGTCGATAATAGTTCTGGCCCCTGGCTGCCACCCGCTTTAGCCATATTCTGCCATAACAATATGCTTTGGCTAGGATCAAAACCTGCTCGAGCCATCAACTCAACGCCCATAATATCGGCTTCGCTCTCCTGCTCACGCCCATAAGGGAGAATAAAGCCAACCTGAGCACCCAAGCCTAACGCTGACATATAGAGATCTTTATTACTCACGCCACCCGCATCCAATGCAACGTTGGCAAGCTGCATACCAACCCCCGTCATTTGTGCACGCGACACCTGCTCATTACTATGATTGGCTAAAACGTGGGCCACCTCATGGCCAATGACTGTCGCAAGTTGATCTTGATTATTAGCGACCTTAAGTAAACCGGTATAAACACCAATGTGTCCGCCGGGTAGCGCAAAAGCATTAACCTGCTCAGACTCAAACACAACGACTTCCCAGTTAGGTTGTTGGCCCGGCAGTACCGCTGTGATTCGCTCAGCAACACAAGCCACGTACTGATTGACTTGACGATTCTTACTGAGTGGTTGCTGCTTTTTCATCTCTTCAAATGAAGCGGCCCCCATCTGATCCATTTCCTGAGCAGAAAACAGCAAGGTTTGCCCTCGCCCAGTAGGTGACTGATGTGTCGCGCAACCAGCAAGCAGCGTTAAAATAACAAGCATCATAAGCGGTTTCATGGGGCGATAATCCTTTATTGTCGTTGGGTAGTATTGAGCTAGCTATAAAAAAACCTCGCATAGCGAGGTTTTTATTTTCTTACAAATAGACTTAACTATTCAAGTCTTGGAAAAACTTCTTCACGCCATCGAAGAAGCCTTCAGCCTTAGGGCTATGTTTCTTTGACGAACCAGTAAGGGTATTGTCAAATTCACGCAACAGCTCTTTTTGCTTGTCGCTCAAATTAACCGGTGTTTCCATCACCACCTTACAAAGTAGATCACCGACAGCATGACTACGAACAGACTTAACACCCTTACCACGTAGACGGAACATACGGCCAGTTTGCGTCTCAGATGGGATCTTAAGGTTAACCTTACCATCTAACGTCGGCACTTCAATCTCACCGCCCAAGGCTGCCGTGCTAAATGAGATAGGCACTTCGCAGTAGAGGTTGTTACCATCACGAACAAAAATGGCATGTTCACGCACGGTGACTTGCACATATAAGTCACCAGGTGGTGCACCAAATTCTCCCGCTTCACCTTCACCAGAAAGACGAATACGGTCGCCAGTATCTACACCAGCTGGAATTTTAACCGATAGGGTTTTGCTCTTCTCAACACGGCCTTCACCATGACACTTGTTGCAAGGATCTTTAATGATCTTACCGCGACCATGACAGGTTGGACAGGCTTGTTGTACCGCAAAGAAACCTTGGCGCATCTGTACTTGGCCTTGACCATGACAGGTACCACAAGTGGTGGGAGAAGACCCTTTCTTAGCACCGCTTCCATCGCAGCTATCACACGCAGCCAGTGTTGGAATACGTAGCTCTTTAGTTAAGCCTTTAACGGCTTCTTCTAGCGATAACTCTAGGTTGTACCGCAGGTCACTACCACGTGCCGCTTGACGCTGGCCACCACGACGACCGCCGCCAAAAATATCACCGAAAACATCACCGAAAACATCACCGAAATCAGCGTTGCCACCGAATCCACCACCGCCGCGATTAGGGTCAACGCCCGCATGACCAAACTGATCATAGGCCGCTTTCTTATCGCTATCGGTTAGTATTTCGTAAGCTTCTTTAACTTCTTTAAAGCTGGTTTCAGCCGCTTTGTCGCCAGGATTGCGATCTGGGTGAAATTTCATGGCTAAACGTTTGTAAGCCTTTTTAATTTCACGTTCGCTGGCGTCACGACCTACGCCTAATACTTCGTAATAATCTCGCTTTGACATAATCTCACACTTTCTGCGCTAGAGTTGTACGAACGGGCGTTAGAGTTTCCCCGTAACGCCCGCTAGAAATAATTTAGGCTAGGCCCGAATTATTTTTTGTCGTCTTTAACTTCTTCAAACTCAGCATCGACAACATCATCAGCAGGCGCTTCACTTGATTGCTGCTGTGCTTGCTCACCTTGGCCAGCTTGTGCTTTAGCTTGAGCAATTTCCATTAATTTAGCAGAGGCTTCCATTAATGCTTGAGTCGCTTTTTCAATCGCTTCTTTGTCATTACCTTTAGAGGCAGTGTCAACGTCAGCCATCGCAGCTTCGATCTTCTCTTTGTCTTCGCTTGGTAGCTCATCACCCGCTTCTTCGATCTGCTTCTTAGTCGCGTGAACCATGCCATCAGCTTGGTTACGAGCAGTCACTAACTCTTCAAACTTAGCATCTTCGTCAGCGTGAGCTTCTGCATCACGAACCATTGCATCAACTTCTTCGTCACTTAGACCTGAAGAGGCTTTAATAGTGATGTTCTGCGCTTTACCCGTTTTCTTATCGGTCGCAGACACATGCAAGATACCATCAGCATCGATGTCAAACGCAACTTCAATTTGTGGCATGCCACGAGGAGCAGGCTCGATACCTTCAAGGTTAAATTGACCAAGTGATTTGTTAGCACTTGATTGCTTACGCTCACCTTGCAGTACGTGAATCGTTACCGCTGCTTGGTTGTCGTCTGCTGTTGAGAAAGTTTGACTAGCCTTAGTTGGGATAGTGGTGTTTTTCTCAATCAACTTAGTCATTACGCTACCCATGGTTTCGATACCAAGAGATAGTGGTGTAACGTCTAGTAGTAGTACGTCTTTTACGTCACCAGCAAGTACACCCGCCTGAACTGCTGCACCAATCGCAACGGCTTCATCAGGGTTAACATCTTGACGGATCTCTTTACCGAAGAACGCAGAGACTTCAGCGCGAACCTTAGGCATACGAGTTTGACCACCAACCAAAATCACTTCATTGATTTCTGATACAGATAGGTCAGCATCAGCAAGTGCAACTTTTAGTGGCTCAAGTGAACGAGCGATCAAATCTTCAACTAAAGACTCAAGCTTGGCACGAGTGATCTTAACCACTAAATGCTTAGGACCTGTTGCATCGGCTGTGATGTATGGCAGGTTAACTTCAGTTTGAGTGGTGCTCGAAAGCTCAATCTTAGCTTTTTCCGCAGCTTCTTTTAGGCGCTGCATCGCTAATGGATCTTTACGTAGATCGATTGCTTGTTCTTTCTTAAATTCATCCGCTAGGTAATTAATTAGACGGTTATCGAAATCTTCACCACCTAAGTGCGTATCACCGTTAGTTGCAAGTACTTCAAACGTTTGCTCGCCTTCAACGCTATCGATTTCGATGATAGAGATATCGAATGTACCACCACCTAAATCGTATACCGCAACGATGTTATCGCCTTGCTTCTTATCGATACCGTAGGCTAACGCAGCCGCTGTTGGCTCGTTGATAATACGTTTAACTTCAAGACCCGCAATACGACCCGCATCTTTAGTGGCTTGACGTTGTGAATCGTTAAAGTATGCAGGAACAGTAATAACGGCTTCTGTCACTGGCTCACCTAGGAAGTCTTCAGCCGTCTTCTTCATTTTCTTAAGAATTTCAGCAGAAACTTGTGGAGGAGCCATCTTCTTACCGTGCGCCTCTACCCATGCATCACCGTTATCTGCACCGATAATTTTAAATGGCATGATATCAACATCACGCTGAACTTCATCATCAGTAAAACGACGACCAATTAGGCGCTTAATTGCGAAAAAAGTGTTAGCTGGGTTTGTTACAGCTTGACGCTTCGCAGACTGACCTACGATAGTTTCTTCGCCAGTGAATGCAACAATTGAAGGAGTAGTACGATCACCCTCTGCATTTTCAATAACACGTGCTTTTCCGCCATCTAATACGGCAACACAAGAGTTGGTTGTACCTAAATCGATACCAATAATTTTACCCATGGAGTCCTCCAAAAAAACTTTTAACTAACGCTAAATTTGTCATCTGATTCAGATATGGGGGTAGGCTAAATAAATTTCAAGCCTAATTTCCGCGCCATTATCTTTCCTTAACACCCTATATTGGGTCGTCAAAAGTGATTACAAGGGGAGAAACATAAAAATTATCTTAATTGAGCATTTTTTTGATCTTAAAAGCTGCCGACAAAAGCAGAACAAGCGTATAATGAATACAATCGAAGAAAACTGAGTTCGCTTGCCACAAAGTAACCAGTATTTATGTAGTCTCGTTTAGTGAGAAGTTCAGTGAAATCATCCAACCAAGCTTATATTTATGCGCTAGTCGCCATATTACTGTGGTCTACCGTTGCAACGGCATTTAAAATTGCCTTAAGCCACTTCAGTCCACTGCAACTTGTGTTCGTTGCGGTATCTACCTCTATTGTTGCCTTAGGTTTGGTTTTGCTCTTCATGGGAAAACTTGCATTAATTAAGCAACAGTTTTTAGCCCGACCTTGGTTTTATCTGCAGACAGGATTACTTAATCCTTTCTTATACTACTTGGTACTTTTCAAGGCCTACGCTTTATTGCCTGCGCAACAAGCCTTATCGCTTAACTACACTTGGGCAATTTTGTTACCACTTCTGTCTGTGCCTCTACTTAAACAAAAGCTCAGAAAGAGTGACATTACTGCTGCACTCATCGCCTATTTAGGCGTTTTTGTTATCGCCACGAATGGCCACATCACAGATGTTGCATTTGATAGCCGTACTGGAGTCATCTTAGCCCTAACCAGCACCCTACTCTGGTCACTCTATTGGATAGTCAATACTAAAGATAAGGGCGATCCGGTTGTAAGCTTACTGCTTAGTTTTATCGTCGGACTGCCTTTTATCACAGTAACCTTACTCCTGACCGAGTCTATGCCAGTATGGGATAGCAAGGCATTTGCCGCCGGTGTCTATGTTGGCCTGTTTGAGATGGGCGTGACGTTTGTGCTTTGGCTGATTGCATTAAAGAAAGCCGACAGAACCGCCAGCATGAGTACCTTGGTGTTTATCACACCGGTATTATCCATAGGTTTTATTGCATGGATTCTACAAGAGACAATTACCCGCTCTACGTTTATCGGACTTGGACTTATTTTAACGGCACTGGCACTGCAACAACTTTTACCGCAGCTAAACCGTTTACGCACTAAACCCGCTATCAGCCCAGAACTATAAGTTAAAAAAATAACAATTGGGTTTAAGTTTGGGAGCATAAATTTGTACGCATAAGCACTGAGGCTTTGGCTAAAAATCAGCATAAAAAAACCGACAAATTTGTCGGTTTTTATGTCTTTACTGATATTAATTATTGATATCAATCTCACCAACACCAACATTAACATATAGGTGCTGCTTACTTGCTCCATCTTTACTATGCTAGCTAGCGCTGACTAAACTACGCTTAATCGCTTGATGCTGGCCATTTTTACTAATAGACACTTCACCAACACCAGACTCTAATGACACATCACCATAGTGGCCTTGATGCGCCACTTCAGCGCGTCCAACACCAAGGTCGACATCGATATTATTTACAAATCCATCAACAACCACTTCACCAACACCAGCTTCAACAGCGATGGCAGCATCACGAGGTAGGTATACTCTCCACTCCTGAGAGAGATCGTCTTGTTCGCTAAGCTTAATCACTATCTTATCTTGGTTTTCGTTGATGGCCAGCGCCACGCTAGAGATATCACTGTTACTCCAAAAGCCAAACCAATTGGAATCTGACGGCTTAACAACAACCTCAATACGAACTTCAGACTCATCTGTCGCAATCAGCTGTGCTGTACCGACCTCCATATCGAGCACGATCGCTTGTCCGTTATAATCTAGCGTATCATTGAGTGTCACCGAGCTATCAGCAACTGCTGAAAGTGAAACCGCACTCAAAAGTAAACCTAATCCAGCAACCGTTTTCATTAGTCTTGTCATGCTCATTGTTATAGCCCTTATTGATTCCTTGTTTATTAACTAGGACAAAGCAAACGACATACCAATATTGCAAGCCAATGATTATAAAGGATTAAGATGATTTTCAATACAGCCAGCTAAACCTGACACCTCCAGCTTTTAGTGATATTCACTAAATTTTGTGAAATAACACCGCAAAAATAAGTGAATAAAAAAAACCTCGGGGAACCTGTCATCCACGAGGGGGTTAGTCTGTTTAAAAGCAAATAGTCTAGCGTAGGGTTAACTTCTGGCGGTGTAGTCACCCACCCCAATCCATTTATAAGTGGTCAATGCTTCCAGACCCATTGGGCCACGCGCATGCAACTTTTGAGTACTGACAGCAACTTCGGCACCAAGGCCAAATTGTCCGCCATCGGTGAAACGCGTGCTGGCATTAACGTATACGGCCGCTGCGTCAACTTGATTAAGAAAGTGAGCCGATGCGTGAATATTGTCAGTTAAGATCCCTTCCGAGTGGCCACTCGAATAGGTTCTGATATGCTCGATAGCAGTATCGATATCACTAACCACTTTTATACCCAAAGTGAGTGCTAACCACTCATTGCCATAGGTTTCTTCGGTCGCCTTTGAGATGGCTACGCCCAGTTTATCGGCGATAACTTGTGCACCTTGGCAACCATAGAAAGTGACGCCTAATGCGCAGAGGTGAGTATAAAGCTGAGGTAATAACGCCTCAGCAATAGACTCGTGCACTAAGACAGTATCGAGTGCGTTACAGACTGTTGGGCGCTGAACCTTAGCATTGGCAATCACATCAATTGACTTAGCAATATCCGCATCCTTATCCGCATAGAGGTGACAAATTCCAATACCGCCTAAAATCACCGGTATAGTAGCCTGCTCGGCACAGAGCCGCTGTAAATGCTGACCACCGCGCGGGACAATCATATCCACATATCGATCAAGCTTTAACAAACCCGATACGAGAGCACGATCAGCGCTTTGGATCAGTTGCACCGCATCAGCCGGCAAGCCTTGCTGAGTTAACGCATCTCTAATGGCAGCACTTAATGCAAGGTTTGATTGCAAGGTTTCCTTACCGCCACGAAGAATGACCGCATTACCTGTTTTGAGCGCTAATACCGCAATATCGACGGTAACGTTCGGGCGGGCTTCATAGATCACCCCAATCACCCCAAGTGGCACTCGACGACGGGAAAGACGTAACCCATTATCAAGCAACTGGCTTTCAAGCTCTGTTCCAACGGGATCGGCAAGATTAATCACATTATCAATATCTGCAATCACGCCACTCAAACGTTCGTCGTTAAGCAGCAAACGATCGATCATCGCCTCATTAAGGCCGTTATCTTTTGCCATGGCAACATCGCGCATATTTGCTTCAATGATGGTAGCGCGATTCGCCTCAAGACTGCTGGCGATTTGACTCAGTAGCGCCTGCTTTTCAGCCCCAGTTAAACTGGCAAGGGAGTAGCTTGCTTGCTTAGCTTGTTGTCCCAGTTGGATTAAATACTGCTGATTATTCTCTATCACTTTGAGTTACCTATATCTCTTGGCTATGGCATTTAACCCTAGCTCTTAATCCTAATTGGCTATAGCACGACCATATCATTACGGTGAACGATGGCATCACCATAGTCATAGCCCAGCAAGGACTCTATTTCGTCTGAGTGTTTGCCAGCAATTTTAAGCAAATCTTTAGCACTATAGCGGCTCATCCCTCGTGCATATTCGCGCCCCGTTGCATCAACTAACTGCAATGTGGCCCCGCGCTCAAATTGACCACTTACCTCAAGAACGCCTTTTGACAACAAGCTACGCCCTTTTTGCGTCACAGCGTTGAGCGCCCCGGCATCGAGTACCAATTTACCTCTGGTCGCCGGCCCCGCCAAGATCCACTGTTTACGGCTTTCAAGCGGGTTTTCCAGTGCGGTAAAGTGAGTACCAACAGCTTCTTTACACACGGCATTTTGAATCACTTTAGGGTGATGACCTGATGCAATAACCACCTCAATACCAGCGCGGCGCGCTATATCAGCGGCTTGGAGTTTTGTCGCCATGCCGCCAGTGCCTAGACCTGACACGGCGCCACCAGCAAGGCTGCGCAGGCTATCATCAATATTGACCACTTGCTTGATTAACTTAGCATCGGGATTAGCGCGCGGATCAGCATCGAACAGCCCTTTCTGATCCGTCAGCAAAATCAATAGGTCGGCATCACAAAGTAGCGCAGCTCTCGCAGATAAGTTGTCATTGTCGCCAACTTTAATCTCATTGGTCGCCACGGCATCGTTTTCATTGATAATGGGAACAATGCCATTAGCGAGCAGGGCGTTAAGGGAGTCTCTTGCATTGAGGTAGCGCTCTCTGTCATGCAGATCGGCGCGCGTTAGCAATAGCTGACCGACATGCAGTCCATAAATACTGAACAGCTGTGACCAAGCAAGAATAAGCTGACTTTGCCCCACCGCGGCAAGCAACTGCTTGTTGGCCACGGTATCGGGGAGACTGGGGTAACCTAAATGTTCGCGACCAGCGGCAATGGCCCCTGATGTACACAATACAACTTCAACACCTGATTTCATTAAACTTGCCATTTGACGAGCAAGCTCAACCATATGCGCCTTATCCAGCTGACGAGAGCCAGAAGTTAAGACGCTTGTCCCCAACTTTACCACCACGCGGCGATAACCAATCTCACTTAAGTTCATTTTAAATAAAGTAAATAAAGCCGAACTTAGCGTTATACCCAATCCACATAAAAATTGATAGCGATTGAACTAAAAGATTAGCATCTTGCTAGGCTAGAACAGATCTAAACGACCTGCCGAGCCGATGTCTAATGGGTTTAGCGTGATCACACTCTATTTGGCAAAGGTCTTATAGCTTCGATATTTCACCTTAAAGAAAATGATATAGAACACGGGCACAATCACTAGCGTCAGCACCGTTGCCACCCCAAGACCAAACATTACAACAGCCGCAAGGGACTCGAAAAATGCATCAGTAATGAGCGGTAACACCCCTAAAATGGTCGTGACGGCCGCCATACAAACAGGCCTTACACGGCTCACTGTGGATGAAAACACCGCCTCAAACACCTCGGTCCCAGACTCAATCTCGGTATTAATTTGATCTAATAGCACAATCCCATTTTTCAATAACATTCCCGAAAGACTTAACATTCCTAACAGGGCCATAAAACTAAAGGGTTTATCGAGCACCAATAAGCCCGAGGTAATACCAATAATGGCCAACGGCACACAACACCAAATAACCAGCGGCTTACGTACCGAATTGAAAAGAAAAACGGTGATCAAGAACATAAATAGAAAGCCCATAGGCAAGGTCGCAAACAAGGATTCTTGAGCATCATTAGATGATTCATACTCACCGCCCCAATTAAGCTCATAACCAGAGGGGAGTTCTATCGCCTCGACACTCGACTGCATCTTTGAAAGCAGCTCCGTCGGCAATATGTCATAGGCAAAATCGGCATCGGCAAATACTGTGATGGTACGTTTACGGTCTCTGCGTTGAATAATCGGATCTTCAAACTTTACATCAAAGCCATCGACAACCTGCTGCATGGGAACATAAACGCCCAACACTGGACTCCAAATCCTTAAACTCTCCAAGGATCCAATATCAACTCGCTCCTCTTCAGGTAAACGAGACACAATAGGCAATAATGTCGTCCCCTCTCTATAGACACCGACATTCACCCCGGCAAACGCAAACTTAAGGTTTTCATCAACGTTGCTTTTCACTATGCCTAAGCGGCGAGCTTGAGACTCATTGAAGCGTGGTGAGATAAATTTAACACGCTCACGCCAATCATGGCGTACGTTGACCGTTCCCAGTGTGCTATTAAATACCGTCATGACTTCGGATGCTAACTCCCTCAGGACATCGGGGTCAGCACCACTAATTCTGGCTTCAATTTTTGCATCGGTCGAAGGACCAATTTCCAAACGCTTAAACTTAAACTGTACTTGTGGAAACTTAGCTTCAACCTGCTCACGATAAGTGGTCATCGCGGGCAACAAGGCATCGAAGCTTGTCGTACGTAATGCCAGTTGTGAATAGGATGAATAGTTCTTCTCTGGTGCATAAGTGAGTAGAAAACGTGGGAACCCTTTACCCACAGTAGAAGCCGCAAACTCGACGTTGTCAATTTGTGCAGCCATTATTTCCATCTCTTGAGTGACCCGCTGTGTTTCACGGATGTCAGTCCCTTCAGGCAACCAAACATCAACCAGAAAAATGGGCGTCGTAGATGGCGGGAAAAAGGACTGTTTCACATACGCAAACCCTGCCAAAGCCGCGACAAAAGCGCTGCACACAAGCAAGACGCTGACCCAACGAAAACGCATACAGATATCTAATAGCGCTTTATAGGCGGTAAAAAATGCACCGCCATAGGGGTCTTTCTCATCGCCTTTAACAACGGCCTCCCCTTCAGCACCAAAGAACAGCTGCGCAAAGAAAGGCGTGATTGTAATAGCCGTGATCCAAGAAAGCAGCAGAGAAAATAGTAATACCCAGAACAGGGATCCCGCAAACTCGCCGGTAGCATCAGGCGACAAGCCAATGGGTGCAAATGCAGTAACTGCGATAACCGTGGCGCCAAAGAGTGGCCACATGGTTTGTTTGACTATGCCTTGCGCGGCTTGTAAGGTTGTTTCACCCCGTTGTCGACCAATTAAAATCCCCTCAACCACCACAATGGCATTATCGACCAACATCCCCAGTGCAATGATCAGCGCGCCCAAGGAGATCCTTTGCAGTTCAATATCAGCCTGCAACATCAATATAAAGGTGCCAAGACAGGTTAAGAACAGGATTAAACCAATCAATATCCCGCTCTTTAGCCCCATAAAGACCAGTAACACACCAATGACGATTACAACGGCTGCAATCAGGTTCCATACAAAGCTACTGACTGATTTATCAACCTCTTCTGGTTGATTGTACATGGTTGCTATCTTCATCCCCGCTGGGCGAGCATCATCTATCTCGGCTAACTTTTCGGCCACCGCGCCGCCTACTGACACGACATTGACACCGGATGAAAATGAGACACCAATATTGATGGCGCTATCTTGGTTAAAACTCAGGACATTACTAGGGATGTCTTGAAAGCCGCGTTGAATAGTGGCGACGTCTCTAAGGTAAATCAGTTTCGAACCCGCCGCACCTGGAATGATCAGATCGCCGAGCTCTGTGACCGTTTTGAAGCCACCACTGGTGCGGATCCTTAAGTTATCACCCGCGACGCGAATATTGCCCGCATCAGACACCATGTTCTGCGAATTTAAAAGGTTACTGATGGTGTCAGGGTCAATATTTGAGTTAGATAACTTGTTGAGCGAAATCTCTAGAAAAATCTGTTCCTGCTGCGCACCAGCCAATGACACCTTACCCACACCAGGCACCAATTCTAATTCGCGCTTAACAAAATCAACATAATCAAGCAGGTCTCGATAACTGTAATCTGGTCCACTGACCATATACATAATGCCGTAGACATCGCCAAAATCATCATTGACCATCGGCGGGTTTATCCCCGGGGGCAACTGAGCGGACATATCATTGACCTTGCGGCGCAACTCATCCCAAATTTGTGGCAATTCATCTGGGCCATAATTGTTCTTCATGGTAACGGTTATTTGTGATAATCCCGACGTGCTCAAGGAACGGATCTTATCCACATAAGGTAATGCCTGAATGGCCTTTTCTATGGGATAAGTGACCTCTTCCTCAACCTCCGTTGACGTTGCACCGGGATAGAGCGTCACCACCACCGCATCTTTAATAGTGAAAGGAGGATCTTCTAACTGACCGAGACCGGTAAAGGCCATTAGCCCACCTATTAGTAAGATCAGTGAAAACATCCAACTGATCACGGCATTTTTTACAAAGTACCCTGCTACATTCATTGTAACTATCCCTTAATCAGCTCAACTTTCTGTCCATCAACTAAGCGCTTACCGCCACCAGTAATGATGACCTGCCCATCGGCCAATCCTTCGACGACCTCAATCATGTCACCAACAATGACACCAAGCTTAACCTGCTGATACGTAACGCTGTTGCTGTCTGCCTGATAAAGCCATACGCCCCCCTCTTGCGCATTGATTTCACTGCCATCTCGCATCAGCACCGCGTTAATTGGCACCAAATGTTGCCGACTGTAGGTGTAAGTCAAATGACTTAAGTTAGCTTTGACTTTGGCGGGCATGCCCTCAAGCACTTTATATTTTTCATCTAATGGCACCGCGAGGGTCGCGATAAACGTATAGGATGAGGGATCCTTTTCCGTGTTCATTTCTAAGATGGTGCCTTTGAAAACCACATCAGGAAAGGCTTCAAATGTTACGTCATACTCCTGTTTCTGGGCCCTCGCGTCATGACGCCTTGAAACTGCGAGTAAAATATCTGGGATCTGCACCTCGACATCAATGCGCTCAATTTTGTGCATGGTCACAATTTCTGACCCAGGTTGAATATTCTCGAAAGACTCTACAAGCACATCGCTGACAACGCCGTCAAATGGCGCACGCAGTTCTGTGTAATCTAAATACAATTGCGCCTGTTTGGCTTCGGCACTCGACACTAAGTACTGGGCATTTATCTGGTCATATTCTGATTGTGCAATCAGCTCTTTATCAACTAACTGCTTGGTCCGCTGAGCTTGCTTACTGGCAACCTCCATCCTCGCCCTGCGATCGTTAAGCACAATTTGATAATCTTGCTTATCCAATGCCGCCAGCAAGGTCCCTTTTTTCACCCGCTGCCCTTTAACGACTGGGATGCTACTGATTCTGCCATCTACGCGAAACGAGAGCGGAGTGAGATCCTGCGCCCGGGCCACCGCATTAAATTCGCGAATCACTTGATTATTAGTATGTGGTAGAGTGAAAGTTTCAACTCGAGCCGCGGACGATTCAATCACCATTGGCTCACTGCAACCAATCAGAGCTAGTCCGCCAACGAGACATGAGGCCATAAGTGTTTTCATATTAAAGCCCCCTCTCTTTTATCCAGCGCACCGCGTTTTGCCCATCGACCAACTCCGATGCCCCCGCGACAACAAGCCAATCACCATCGTTTAGGCCCTTAATAATTCTATTTGACTCAACAACAACAGGGACTTTCTCTACACGATTAAGCCCTTCTAACCATCGAAATACATAACTTTGCCCATCAGACTCAAGGATGGCACCCTCAGAGACTTTCAACCCGCCATCATTAACATCTGAAGGCAATACAGCTTTGACACTCGCCGCCATGCCCGGCAAAACATTGAGTTGTTCTGGGATGGGTAAGGTCACCACCAAGGTATAGCTGCCAGTGTCAGGATCTGCGACAGTATTGAGCTCTTTCAGGCCGGCAACAAACCATTCATCACGGCTGTCAAACTTTACCTGTATCGCCGCATGGTCATTATCAAATCGGTTGAGCCGTTGCAGTGCACCAATAAATTGCTCGGGCAGTTGAAAACTCACATCCACTGCAGATTCAGTTTGGATGCCCAATACTGGCTCCTGCATCTGTGCATACTGAAACACACGCATATAACGCTTAGAGATGACACCATCATAAGGCGCTAATAATCGCGTATAAGTGAGGTCTGAATTTGCTTTGTCTAACGCAGCTTGTGCCACGGTGAATTCACTTTTTGACTGGTCAAAATCTCCGCGCGAGACCACGCCCTGTTCAACTAGGTTGCTCGCTCGTTCAAACAAAACTTTCGCCAACTCAAATTGAGCTTTAGCAACGGCTCTTTGCTGCTCGTAAATTGCTGGGTCTAATGTGGCCAAGGGATCTCCCATACGCACTTCGTCACCCGGGCTGACCAAAATGTTGGCAATCTCACCCGCGACACGAAATGATAGAACCGCTCGATCGGACGCCCTCACTTCTCCAGGTAAAATCCGCTCGCGCGTACCCTGCCCATATACAAACTGAGTTACCTTTACAGGTCTAAACTCTGCCTGAGGTATATCGGATGACACGGATTTAACGGGTGGGCTAAAAAGCAGGAAGGATGAACTGATAAGGAGTAAAGACAAGGCGCTGAAATATGATTTCATGGCAAGGTTTCCAATGTCCAACAAAAGTAGAGATTAAGTTATCAACCTGTAAAAAAATATAGCATACACCTATTTTTAATACACCTGATTTTGTCAAAATCCATTGATTTATTTAACTGTTTTCGTCCTTTTACCTAGTGTAAATATCAAGTATTGGAAACGAACATGAGAAATAAAAGTAAAAACCAGATAGGGCCTTAGGCAGCACAGATGCAAACACATCGTAGACTAACAAAAGGGACAAGTGCCTCACCCAAACATAGAAGGGTGAGACCCAATGAAGCCTGTTTAGCTAGTTAACCATAAATAAACTTGGCCAAAAATAGTGTAGCCAAAATCAGTACGCCAGCACTTAAATCCCGGTATCGCCCACTTAAGAGTTTAATCGCCGCATAGGCGATGAAGCCCATGGCAATTCCCGTCGCAATAGAAAATGTTAACGGCATCAAAATACAGACCACCACCACAGGTGCAGCTTCGGTCAAATCCTCCCAGTCAACATGTACTAAGCCTGACATCATCAATATTGCCACATAAAACAATGTTCCCGCCGTTGCATAAGCTGGCACCATACCTGCCAAGGGGGAAATAAACAGCGACAGTAAAAACAAAATACCGACAACGACAGCGGTAAGTCCAGTGCGGCCACCCGCACTCACACCCGCGGTGCTTTCGATATAACTGGTCGTCGTAGAGGTACCTAGCATCGCCCCTGCAATTGTTGCAGTGCTGTCAGCGGTTAAGGCTCGACCCAACCTTGGAAGCCGTCCCTTATCGTCAAGAAAACCACCACGCTGTGCAACGGCCACTAATGTGCCTGAGGTATCAAATAGGTCAACAAACAGAAAGGCAAAGACCACAGATAACATGCTGATCTCTAACACACTAGACAGATCCATTTTCATAAACGTCGGTGCAATAGAAGGCGGTGCGGAAACAAGCCCCGCATACTGTACATCACCAAATAATAACCCTAACGCTGTGATAGACAGAATGCTAACAATGACCGCAGACTTCATGCCACGGTGAACCATAGCAATAATCATGAAAAAGCCCAGTACCGACATCACGGCAGGAAACGCCGTCACATCGCCCATGGTCACAAGCGTCGCCGGACTGGCAACCACAATGCCGGCACTTTTGAGGCCAATCAATGCCAAGAACAACCCGATACCAGCGGCAATACCAAGACGCAAAGACATAGGGATGCTGTTAACAATCCACTCTCTAATTTTGACCAGCGACAAAACCAAGAAACAGATACCAGAGAGGAATACTGCACCAAGCGCGGTTTCCCAGCTATAGCCCATTTCCCCGACAACGGTATAGGTGAAAAAAGCATTAAGCCCCATGCCTGGTGCCAAGGCTATAGGATAGTTGGCGACCAACCCCATGATTAAGCAGCCTAAGGCCGCGGCCAAACAGGTCGCGACAAAGACCGCGCCATGATCCATGCCTGCATCAGCCAGCATCATAGGGTTAACAAAAATGATATACGCCATCGTTAAGAAAGTGGTTAGGCCCGCAACAACTTCTTGTTTTAACGTAGTTTGATGTTCTGTCAGTTTGAATAGTTTTTCTAACATGGAACTGGGTTCCTTGAATTAGTTATTAGTTATGAGGTAGGGATAGATGTAAACAGTAGGTTAATCCTGTCACATCGCGCGCAGATTATATACTTAACTGAGAGTTGAATGCGAGACACGCTAGAGTGATGGCTCAAAATCGTAGAGAACAGTGAATTTTAGGCAAAAAAAAGCCTGCTCAATGAGCAGGCGAGACATGTTTCAAGTGTTCCGAAAGGAAAGAGCTACCGCGCTAGCGGGTTACACTGGCATATCATTCAACGACTTAACGTGAGCAATATACGACTTGAGTCTAAAATCCCCAAAAGGGGTAAGGTTGATGGATGATGCAACTACTTTTATCAAGTGAACTAGGTTCAGATGATAATAGGGGTAGTTAGCCCTTAAAAGTCATAGCAAATAACCCGCCACGCAGAGCGTTCGTGCAAAACCAACTTTTCTGCCAATAAACGTGTTGAATTCCTGTGTAAGACATAGTCAAAACTCCTAACAAAGTTGTATTAAAATTACTCTAGTGAAACTTGGCGTGAAAGGCTTAAATCCAAAGCGCTTTCTGCCGCAGAGTCAACTTGTCGCTCGATTCCTTGGAGAATTATCCATCCTGGATAGACTAGAGGTGGTAGACACCGTGTCTAACCAACGAGAGCCATTATAAATAAATGTAGTTTTATTACAACCTTTTTTTGATATTTTTTTGTTTTAAGGCTTTAAATGTAATTTTACTACAAAAAGTAGGGTTAACAACCTTGCTGCACCCCACACATCAACACTGTTTTGTGACCTACCCACAAAAAGAGGCAAACTAAGGTATGTCTCCTTCAAATTTTTACGGCGGATCCCAGCAGCAAATGATCGACCACGCATATCTATCTATGAATGTGATCTATGGATATTACTTAAGAAATGGCTCAATGAGCGAGGCTAAATGATATTGTATTGCGTAAAAATGCAACCTATGGGAATTCACAACGCCTAAAGCTGTGCAAAGACCACATAGGTCGCTCAGGTACTTAAACCGCAGTAGGGTAAGTTACCGTTGAAGGGCAAAGAAAATGCTGGCGTTTAGCTTCCATGTAACGTCAGCCACACGCTATAAAAAGCCGTGTTCACTATTAAGCTGTGATATGGGCGAACAATCCCACCAACGGCGCTGCCGTCGGTTTACCATAAAGTGGGTCCCCTTCTGTTGCACTGCCAGCAATATCAACGTGGGTGTATGCCATTGGCGTTGTTGCCGTTAAGCCATGCGCCTCTAACCCCGATGCCTTCAATAAGAAAGCAGCAGGATATTGATGACCGCGAGCGGTTACAGATGATGGCGCATTATTTGATGACAAAATATCGGCCGCACCAGAGGGATCAACAATTTTACTGTAATCATCACGGCGTAAACGTGAAACCTCTATTGGCTCCCCCCATTCATCACCAATAGTTTGCAATCGCAGCCCAACCTGATTCTCTCTTGCAACGGAATTTTCAACAACCGCCGTATAGCTGCCATAGCAGCGAACCACATGGCCGGTTAAGGTCGCGACCGAAAAGAGCTGCGGCGAAACGGCCTTCTCAGCCTTTATCCGCAAGTGCGATAATAGATCGGCGAGCACGAGTCGCCCCTCTGCGTCCGTATTACCGATACGTACTCTAACCCCTGCATGGCTAGTAATGATCTCGTCAGTAACAAAGGCTTCGCTACCTATGCTGTTGCGCACTAATCCAAGCTCAGCCACAACCCTAACCCCTTTAGGTTTGAGCATTGATAATGTTTTCATTAACCCAGCAACGGCCGCGGCACCGCCTTTGTCTCGGCTCATACCCGCCATGCCGCCTGCAATCTTGATATCTGCGCCACCCGTGTCATATACAACCCCTTTGCCTGCAAAGAAATAGCTATGACTTATCTCGCCCTCAGCACAATACTCAACTTTCACGACTCTAGGTTGATGGCGGGGTACCCCAAATGAACTTCGACCCACAGCACTGAGTAGTGGATAGTCACGCTCAAGTACGTCGCGGTCTTCCACCACACTCACCTTGAGGCAAGAGTCTTGATAAGCCTCTACACAATATTGAGCAAATGCCGTCGCTGACATGCGTTCAGGCTCGGTACCACAAAGATCCCGAGCAAGAATACGCCCCGCTTCCATGGCATTAAGCACCGCTGCGTTGGCTGACGTCGCTAACAGCCCAATAGCCTCAAATGCCGCCTCATCACCCAACGCTTCGCGGCGTTCTAATGCTTGCCAAAGCTGCTGACCACACGCCAGCGCTGACACAGATAAGGCTTGACGATACTTGTCACTTTGATGTTGATTAACAATTAATAGTGGCCGTTTAGCACCTGCGTCCAACGCAACCTGAAGTGCCTGTCTCGCAGCGTCACCATACAAACGTACATCTTGGCAATCGTTGTCAGTGTCATTCACTGGCGAGACAATTAATCGACCTCCTGCAAGCCCTGGGGCAAACAGTAAGGTGGGCGATCGCCCGACTCTCGCATCGATATTTTTGCCATGATTGGCCAGTAAACGGATCTCATCGATACCAAGGGCATCAATGTCGGAAGTCACTACAACAACAGCGTCATAACCATTGCCTTCAAATATTGCATCGTTGTCTTTTACATCAATAAAATTAACCTGAGCCATGCCCCATCATCCTTATGCTTGTGAATTCAATTTCGATCTATGTCGATTATTAAGGGGCATTATTCCCATATTAAGCCGACAAAGCCAAGGGAATTGACGATAGTGCGATCAAGCATTGGCAACTTTGTATGACACTGGGTCGACAGCATTACGACCTAAGCGGGTCAACAGCTTTGACTCTGTGATAGACTATTGCCAATTTTGACAGCAACGACCTTTTATTTAGAGGAGTTAGTCCGTGAGCACATTAAGTCAACTGCAACCTCAAGCATTATGGCAATGGTTCGAGCAGATCTGCGCCATTCCACACCCATCCAAGCATGAGCAAGCACTTAGTCAATACATACAAAACTGGGCTAAAGATAAACAGCTCAGCATCGTAGAAGATAAAGTGGGTAATTTGATCATCAAAAAGCCTGCCACACCAGGTATGGAAGATCGTAAAGTCGTTGTACTACAAGCCCATATAGATATGGTGCCGCAGAAGAATGCAGACAAAGTACATGATTTTGAAAAAGACCCAATTGAAGCTTATGTCGATGGCGACTGGGTCAAAGCCAAAGGCACAACCTTGGGCTCAGACAACGGTATCGGTATGGCGTCAGCCCTTGCCGTGTTGAGCAGTGATAATATCCCTCACGGCCCACTTGAAGTCTTGCTGACCATTGATGAAGAAGCTGGCATGACAGGCGCATTTGGCCTTGAAGCGGGTTATCTCGATGCAGAGATCCTTATCAATACCGATTCAGAGCAGGAAGGCGAGATCTACATGGGCTGTGCCGGCGGTGTCGATGCACAAATCACCGTACCTATGGTATGGCAAGCGCCTGAACCTAGTAATTCAACTTACACCTTGTCTCTTTCTGGCCTAAAAGGGGGTCATTCAGGTGTAAATATCCATTTAGGCCGTGGTAATGCTAACAAGCTACTGGCTCGCTTCTTGTTTAACCACGCCGATGAACTCGCGCTTGAATTAACAAATTTCACTGGTGGTTCATTGCGTAACGCTATTCCTCGCGAAGCCAGCGTGAGCTTTATGCTGCCTGCTGAAAATGTTGCACGCCTAGAAGCGCTTATGGCTGACTATACCCACTTAGTTCGCCAAGAGTTGGCCATTGCAGACCCAGATATGCTGTTGACGCTACAAGAGTCGCCAGCCGCTAAGCAGGTAATGAGTGAAGATGCACAGCAAACTTTAATCGAGTTATTACATGCCTGCCCTAATGGTGTCATCCGCATGAGCGATGAGATTGAAGGCGTAACAGAAACCTCATTAAACGTTGGCGTTATCAGCACTGAGGCCGAATCAGTCGATATTCTTTGCCTAATACGTTCATTGATAGATTCTGGACGTGAAGAGGTTGAAGGCAACTTAACTGCACTCAGCAGTCTTGCTGGCGCAGAAATTGAATTTAGTGGTGCCTACCCAGGTTGGAAACCTGACAGCAGCTCACCTGTTATGGCAATTGTTAAAGATACCTACGAGGCGATTTATCAAAAAGAGCCAACGATTATGGTGATCCACGCGGGGCTTGAATGTGGTCTGTTTAAGAAGCCATATCCGGATATGGACATGGTATCGATTGGCCCCACCATTCGCTTCCCACACAGCCCTGATGAGAAAGTGCTTATCGAGACCGTCGATCAATACTGGAAGTTACTACTCGCCGTATTGGAGCGGATTCCAGCGAAAGCTTAATCATACTTAGTCAATCTAAGGCGTCGATGTTAATCCATCGGCGCTTTTTTTTGTCGGCCCACAAAATGTTGCTGTTATGCCGCATTCAACCTTATAGGTGTTTACCTAACACACGCTAGCGTTACCCTTCATTAATTTGAATTGCTTGCAACAGTTGCAGTGTATGGCACGGTTAGTGCGACCTTACATTTACACAACTTAGGTATTTAAATAGGGAGTTTTAAACCCTAGCTGCATGGTTTATCGATTGCTTGCAGCTGGCCTTTTGTGCAGGTACTTCTGTGACACGGTGCAGGTACAATCCCTGTCGCGGAAGGTCACAGCCGCACCTACACTGACTTTTCTATCTCTTCGATTTAGCCGCTATTGGTATTCACAGAACCGTTAAAAGCTAAATCGTTTTTGGACAAAAGTGTGTTTGCCTTGAAATGAAGGTGTTGGCATTTTTGTAATTTAACATATGGCTGTATTGGTTTATATCTCGCTGATGGTAGCGTTGACTTTCATTGTTTTGAATTGCTTGCAGCAGGCTATTCGTGCAGGTACTTCTGTGACACGCCGCAAGTACGTTCCCTGTAGGCTCTGCCGTGACATCCATGTCACGGAAGGCCACAGCCGCACCTACACCGAGTTTTAATTCTCTTCGATTTAGCCTTATTAGTATGACTTAGGCAATCAGAAGTTAAATCGATTTTGGACAGAAATTGGTTAGAGTCAAAGCTCTTAAAGTGATGATTATTATTAGGGAAAGAATGGCAAGCTGATATACGGTAACGCCTTGCTAACCGGCAGCCGTGCGCGAAGCGCGCTTTAGGCTGTCCAGTGGAGGCCGCTTTTTGGCCGGAACGGTGGTTGAGCAACTTGTTAAGAGGCTTTACTTCCATAGCTGCCACCACTTTTTTTCACTGCCTATATTAAGTTGCTTGGCGCGATCATAACACGCGCCGCATATTAGCTTTACGCCTGCAAATGCTTCAGATTCGTCATTCCATGCGCCGCCAGTTTTATTAACCATATCTTCGCAGGCACTACACCAAGAATCTGGACGATTATCGCCATCCTCGGGCTCTGCCGACCAGAAGCCTCTGGCAACATTATCGCTAAGAGTTTGCACTGTGTGCTGACAAACATATGTAGCTTGCTGTTTTCCATGCTCGCAACACTCTATATATTTTTCGGCTTCGCTCATTAATTGGGTTGCCTCTTAACGATCTAGTTCACGAGCCGAAGGTCTCGTGTAACGGCTTGTTCTTTACTTTCGGAGAGAGGAGGTTATCGCTACTCAATCCGTGAGTTTATATTCCATGCCCTTGGGGCCTAATTAATGCCCCCTGCGGCGTGAGGGAAGCATCGCTGCTTTACTTGAAGTCAATTGCAGGTCTCTTAAAAGCTTCGCTTTACGAGCCTTAGCAAGTGCCTTCAAGCTATCATAAATTAGGCGTTTCTTCCATCGCGTTTGGCTCTATCTATTCCTTCGGCTAGACTTAAATATCACTTCTTTTTTGCTAAAAATCGTCTACCGCAGGTCAAGAACATTTTATTAGTGCGCATGCGCGTTTACCTCGTTGGACCAGTGAATACGCGCACAGTTAACTATCTGTATAAAATGAACTTATCAGCATTTTGCTAAATATACCATCTGGAAAAACGCGCATGCGCGTTTTCCAAACCTATTATCTACTTGGCGAATAGCATAAGCGATTAATTTTAAAGCAATTTATTCAAACCAAAATGAGAAAGCGCGCATGAATACAGGATGAAAATTGTTCAAAATCCTGATGATTTGAATATGACTGTATAGTTATTCAGTTTTTGGTTGGGAAGTAGTGAATTACATCTCGCTGGTGTCGCGATGAAAATGTCTAGGCCAGAAAGCCCATTAGGTACTGATCCACCGACAACGTGTTAAGTCATTTTGAGGCAAAATCAAGTCAGTTTTTTACTCCCCCCTTTCGACATCCGCCAAATCGAAGAGACGTTGAGATACCGAGTGTAGATACGCCGGTGAGCTTCCGAAACAGGGATGTTTCGGCAGAGCCTAAAGGGACTTATTCACGGCGTCTCACAGGCGTATCTGCACATCCCTCGCCGGGCAGACGTTAGATGGCGATAAAGGTATGACCTTCACGCACACACCCCAATAACAATGAACCAAAAGAGAAAATGTAACCAGCCTTCATTCGAAGGCTAACAAGTTTTGGGGCAAAAGCACGTTAGC